>CAZONI010000013.1:0-61076 GCA_964581175.1 uncultured Desulfobacteraceae bacterium | reverse complement strand
CTCCCGGACTGATGATATTGGTAAGCCTGATTGCAAACTTTTCATTCACCACCACGACTTCGCCATGGCCCATGAGTTTCTGGTTGATGAAGATATCAACGGGTTCATTGGTTAATTTCTCCAACTCAACCACCGATCCCTGCCCAAGCTTCAGCAGATCTCCAATTTGAATACGTGTTCTGCCGAGTTCCACCGTGATTTCCAGCGGTATATCGAGAAGGAAATCGATGCTCTGCGGGCTGTCGGCACCTTCAAGACCGGGCTCAGCCTCGGCAAATTCCACATTCTCCGGGGGCGGGCTCTTCTCAGGGGCAGTGTTTCCGGTCGTCTGTTCATTCTGATCGTTCATCTATCCACCTCATAGTGAAAAATTTCCATCAGCAACCATCTGCTGCGGCATGGCGGCGCCATGTCTATTCGGATTGATCATTCAGGGTATTAGCCACCCGGAACACCTTTTTCCTTCCGTAACGCCCGGCATAGCCCTGGAATTTCGGGATCCCTTGAACGCGGGCCAACAGCTTCTTCTGAAAACTGTTATCGAGCACCAGGATATCCCCCTCCTTCATCTTCAAGAAGTCCTTGACCGGGAGGCTGCTTTTTCCCAGATCTACGCTGAATTCCACCTTAGACTCATAGATTCTCTGACGGAGGAGAGAAAGCCACATCCTGTCCTGCTCGCTCTCATCTTTCTGGTAGCCGCCGGAGAGTTTCTCACGGATCGGCTGGATGCTGGCATACGGGATGCACAAGGTGATACTGCCCGCCGCTTTCTTTAGCTCCACCTCGAATTTTACAGAGATGAGAAATTCATTAGCAGGCATGACGTTTACTCCCTGGGGATTAGTTTCCGACCGTTTAAAGACCGTTTTTATGGGGTAAACGTCTTTCCATGCCTTCTCCATGTCCGTCAAGGCAATGTTGACCACCTTCTCAATAATTCTTCGCTCGATGGGGGTGAAATCACGTCCTTCCACTTTGGCGGACCCGGCCCCGTTTCCCCCGAAAAAGGCTTCGATCAGGCTGAATACCAGACGGGTTTCTATAACAAGCATTCCAAGACCGCGCAGGGGTTCGATTTTGAACAGGTGAAGGCTGGTGGGAAGGGGTAAAGATCGCTGGAATTCTTCAAACTTGATCATTTCCAGCGGGCCGGAATCTATATCGACCATCTTCCCCAGGGCGTTGGAGAGGGAGTTTTTCAGCCTGTGGGCATATCGCTGATTCGCGAGCCCGAAGAGCGGCATGTTCCCTTTCAGTTTTCTGCCCTGGCTGCTCCAGTCATAAGATTCATACTCTCCCTCTGCCTCGAGGCCGTCACTTTCGGTCTCCACTTCACCAGTATCCATCCCCTTCAGCAGGGCATCAACTTCATCTTGAGAGAGTATCTGGTTCACGTTTTCCTTCTTTCCATTTGTCCGTTCGCCGGTTTACCCGTTGACCCGTTTGTGTTCGCCGTATGATTCAATTCACTGGACAATAAACTCCGTGAAGTAGACATTCCTCACCTTACCCGTTTTCAGGTATCCGTTCACCATTCCCAGGATCTCTGCCCGCAATTGATATTTTCCGGAGAGATCGCTGATGTCATTGTAACTTTTGCTGCTCAAAAGGGTGAGGATGCCGTCCCGGAACTGCGGCAACCGCTTGTCCATTTCAGGTCTCAGATCCTCCTTGTCCATTTCCAACTCAACCTTCACCTTCAAATACCGTTTCCCCAATGGTTCATTCAGATTCACAATGAATGGCTCCATCGGATAGATCGGACCGATTTCCTGGGTTGAGTCCTCTTTGACCTCTCCGGCGGCTTTCTTCTCATTCTTTCCGCCAAGAACGCTGCTCAACATGCCGCTCTTCCACGCAAAGGCCCCTCCTCCCATCAGGAGAACGATCACGAGTGCGACGACAATGAGCTTCATGGGAGATTTCTTTCCCTTAGGTTCCCCCTGCTGTTCCGTACCCTCTTTTCTTTCTCCTTCAGCCATCTCCTCTTTCTCCTGTCTCCCTCATCCTTGCGCCATGGAACAGACTGGGGCTACTTGAATGAGCTCTCCCGCATCTGAGGCGGCAGGTACGCATTCAGTTTCTGTTCAATCACCCTTGGATTTTCTCCTTTGGCTATGGAAATAACCCCTTCTGTCATCAAATCCTTCACCAGGACTTCCGCACCACTCCTGTTTTTCAGTTTTCCTGCAATGGGAAGACACATAAGATTCGCCAGGATGGCGCCGTAAAACGTGGTAAGGAGAGCGACTGCCATTGACGGACCGATGGTACTGGGATCGTCCATGGTCTGGAGCATCTGCACAAGCCCTATAAGGGTCCCGATCATCCCCATGGCAGGCGCAAAGGTGCCCAGGGTGGTAAAAATTTCAGCGCCCAATTTGTGCCGATCCTGGATTGCAACCACCTCTGTTTCCAGGATGTCCCGGATAGAGCCGGGTTCGAGCCCGTCCACGGCAAGCTCCAGTCCCTTTTTCATGAACTCGTCGTTCGTCTCGTTGGCATTGGATTCAAGCGCAAGAATCCCTTCACGGCGCGCAATGCCGGCGAGCTTCACAAAGTTGGCAATGACCTGGCTGGCCGTCACCTGCTTGTGGAAGAAGGCATTCTTTACCACATTGACAACCTTCAGCATGTCCGGAAGGGGGTAGTTAATCATCGTGGCGCCCAGTGATCCCCCAATCACGATCAGGACCGAAGGAAGATTGACGAACAGCCCCAGACTTCCCCCCATGAGAATGGCGGAAAGAACCAGGGCAAAGGCGGTAATAATACCAACGAGGGTTGCAATATCCATGCGACTCATTTCTCCGGAAGAAATTAGTAGGTCGCAGTACTACTAAGCAACCACCGTGCCAGAACCGATTTTACAGGGTGCCGGGTTTGTTTTGAGCTTTTGTATTCTTATTTCAACAGGATAATAAGATATACCAAGAAAGGAGAGCGATGTGCCCATAGGCCCGAACCGGAGGGAATTGTCAATTTATTGACGTGACCTGATGAATCTGGAGTCAAAAGTCGAGACTCGTGACTCATGACTCCAGACTCCGGATTCGAGGCCCGTGTTTATCGCTTCAGGTTGATCAGATCGGCAAGCATCTGGTCGGTCACCGTGATGATCTTCGAGTTGGCCTGAAATCCCCGCTGGGTGGTGATCATCTTGACAAACTCGTTTGCAATATCCACATTGGATTGTTCCAGGGAGTTGGGGGAAATGCTGCCCAACCCATTCGTCCCCGGATGATTGGTTATAGCGTCTCCACTTTCCCTGGTTTCCCTGTAGAGACTGTTTCCCTCCTTGTGAAGGCCCTGAATATTCTGAAATTTTGCCAATGCCACCCGATAGAGGGGGAGCAGCTGCCCATTGGAATAGACGCCGGTCATGGTCCCGTCCACGTCCACATCCACCGACTGCAGGTCACCCGCACCGTACCCGTCTGCCGACTGGAAGACAGTGGTCGAAGACCGTGCGTATTGGGTCGTGGTCAAGGCGTTATTGGTCCATGCTCCCGAATTGTAATGAGTGCCCAGATCCAAGGCTATATCCATTTGAGTGCCCGTACCACCCAGAAAATCGGGGTGAAATTCATACAAACCGGCACTATCCACTGTCGGCGGCGAGCCGCTCAAGTCCGTCCACGCGCCGGCTCCGTCAGATGTCTGCATGGTAAAACTGGCAGCACTTGGATCGATTGTCCCGGAGCTGTCACTGAAGCTGATGGTTCCCTTTGCGAGCAGACCGGCGCCTGCTGTCCCTGAAGCGCCGGTACGCATGTCCTCCTCCGGGTTGCATGCAACAACATATTGCCATGTTGATTGCTGGGAATTGTCTCTGTCGAAGTAGATGGTTATGTCATGTGTACTTCCAAGCGAATCAAATACCTTCACCGTACTCTGGTAAGAGTAATAATTGTCGTCCATTCCACCTGTCGTTCCGTCCCAATGTGTGGCTATGTCATTAGTGCTGTAATCATTCCCTTGTGCATCGGTGTTAAGGTTTGATACGATATTCACCTTTGAACTCTGCTCCGGCGGCGACGTGAATGAATCTAGGAGAATATCGGTTACCGACCCGCTGTCCTGTCCATTCTCATCCAGTTTCCATCCCTGGACCACATATCCTTCCGGATTGGTGAGATACCCGTCATTGTTGAATTGGAAGTTCCCGGCCCGGGAGTAGAAAAGGTTATCACTTCCGGCTTCACGAAGTGCGAAAAAACCGTCGCCGCCTATAGCCAGGTCCGTGGTACTGCCGGTGGATTCAAATGAGCCCTGTTCAAATGAGGCCGCAACATCTCCAATTGCGGTACCGCGGCCCACCTGTGAAGTACCGGACTGGGTGGAAATGGACTGGCTCAAAAGATCCTGAAAGGTGAAGCTGCTTCCCTTGAACCCGACCGTATTGACGTTTGCGATGTTGTCACCGATGATCTGCATGGCGTTGCCGAGAGAACTCAGCCCGCTGATCCCTGAAAACAATGCGCTTGAAAGTGCCATTTTTCTTCTCCTCCATCCTTGATGATTCGTTGTTTCTTCAAATAGTTAAATTGTCAACTGATCAAATCCTCGATCGATTTCCCTTCTCCGTCCCTTTGACTTGCACCTCACGGCTCGAGAGTCATGATTCCTGACTCACTTCCGGCATGCTGATATCCAGAACCTGGTCATAGTTTACCGGAATATCCCCCACATAGAGAATCGGCGTATCTCCCTCCAGGTTCACCCGCGTTACCTTGCCGCTGGTCATGGTGTCGGCAAGGACGGAAGTCCCTGTTTCATCCACTGCATTGACCTTGAAGGTATAGACGCCCGGCGACGACCGGAGGCCCGAATTATTCATGCCGTCCCATTCAAAAGAGTGCTGCCCGGCATCGAGCGGGCCCAGGGATATGGAACGGACAAGGTTCCCCGTGCCGTCTATGACGCTGACAGAGCATTCAGCGCTCTGTTGAATCTGAAACGCTCCATTCGCTGTTCCGGCGTCACCCAGGGAGAGCTGGTCACCTTTGGCCACAATATCCTTACCCATAAAATTCAGCGCATCATATCGGGCCTGGTCACTGCCGACGTCTTTGATGGATTCCAGGTTGTCATTCACGTTGAAGAGTTGTTGCAGGCTGCTGAACTGGGCAAGCTGTGCGGTGAATTCGGTCCCTTCCATGGGATTCAGAGGATCCTGGTATTGGATCTGTGCGAGAAAAATCTTTAGAAAATCATCCTTTCCAAGCTTATCGGCAGCCGTCGAAGTATTGCTGTTGGTTCCTTGCGTAGATGTCGTTTGAATGGCATTAATAGGAGATACCATGAGAGAACTCCTCCTTAAAACTACTCAGTTTGTTATGTTCACGGTTGCTTGCATTACTTCCTGGGCCTCTGACCGTTGAAAATTACACCTGGACATTAATCTGATAACGATCATCCACCTTTGGCTGTGTAGGCGTCGTTTCATGTGCGAGGCCTTCGGAGCCGGCAACTCTCTTCCCGCTTACCCGGCCGACTCTTGTATTTTGTTCCCACAGATCATGACCGCCGTTTGACTTCCGGTTATCCGTGCCCGTATGGAGACTGAATTCCTCCACCACAAAGCCCAACCCGGCAAGTTGCTCTTTGAGCTGTCCTAAATTTGACTCGATCATTCCCTTCACCAGGGGATTCTCCGCCCCGAGCTGCACCCGTATATGTCCATGGTCGATCACCAGCTGAAGGTCTATATGGCCCAGTTCAGGAGGCGACAACTGAATCCTGGCTTTCTGTTCCCCTGCTTCCGCCATCCATTCCATCTTGTCCAGGATGGCTGGGACGGGGGAGGCAGATTGAGGATACTGGAAGGCACGCCCGGGCGTCCCGTCCTGCGGTGCCGCGCGTAACATGTTTTGGGCTCCCGCATGGGGATCAGCTGTATGGGCGCCGGTATTTCCGGGTCCGAAGGTGATTTTGGAGTCCATTACGTCTCCTGGGAGTTTCCCGTGGCGTTTGGATAAAGGGACCGCCTTTGCAGCATTCAAGAGGGAACCGACCTTTGCAGACCCGGCATGAATATCGGAAAGCGGCTTTCCCTGTGCTGTCCCTTCCCCTTTCCGGTCACCGGTGCGCACATCCTTCAGGATCGCCAGGATCTTCTCGGTCCAAGAGTCATTACCCATCTTATTCTTCGGCTCGATGACGATGCCGTTCCACAGGCCGATTTGTGCCGCTGTTGCCCCCTTTCCGGCTTTTCCCGCCCCGGTCTGCGACAGGGTTTTCGAATACTCAACATTCATGCTCTCCAGAAATGACTTCACTTTCCCAGGCGGCACACCCTTTTCCCTCAGGAGATCCGCAAGGGTTGCCTTGATGTGTTTTTGCACATCCTCGGAAGATGTTCCGGCATACTCCTGCAGGAATTCCTTCAGATCCGAGCTGCCTATCCTGTTCGGCACATCATCCGACACGCACTGGATACCGTTCAGGGCAAGCAGGGAAACAAGTTTTTCCTGTGTATCCATATCGGGAGATTTATCGGCAAGCTGTGGAAGCAGTTTTGAAAGCATCATATCGCCTTTTCCATCGTCACTCTGTTCTGTCAGCTTTTTTACGTCGCCCGCGCCAATCCCTATCTGAAAGAGAAATTTCTGGAATTCTGGAACATCTCTCGATGAAATCACCAGTCCTTTTTGTATATTCTGGGCCGTTTTTTCAAGATTCCCCAGTTGGGCGGCCAACCGGCTCACATGAATGAATCCGTCATTATCCGTGGCCGATTTTACCACCGCCAATGATTTTTCTTTGCTGAAGCCGCGTCCCTGAAGAAAAGAGATGAGTCTCGACGCGCTTTCCGGCGCCAATTTCAGGAATCCGATCGGCAGCCCGGGCAGGCCGAGGATGGAAAGACCATCTGTCACGGACTTGGTTGTCTTCCCGCCGGCCGAACTATTCATGCCACTTGCGCCGCTCGATCCTTCGCCGGCAGTTCCGGGATGCACCAGACTTTTTTTCGCCACCCCCAATGAGCTGTTCTCTTTTGCCAGAAGGCTCTTAAAAAGACTTGCGCCTATCTCACACGGCATCCCGGTCGCCGGGATCGCATTGGAACACCCCGGGTCTGAAAAGAGATTCAAGGCTAAGGCTGGATTCATGTGCTTCTCCGTTCGTTGACTTCTCTGCGGTTCACTCTGAAGAAGAGCAACGAGTGTGCCAAAGAACGATCAGATTTTTTTGTTATTTATTTCAATAGATTAGTTGATAATGCACTACGAGAATGGCCCTGGATAGCAAAGCAGGAAGGTAATATTTTCCATCCAGTCACAATTTGAGGGCAAAAAATTCCCCTCATCTTTTTATGCGGACCAACCGTCTTCTGACCACTGTCTTCTTCCGCCTTCGAGCCGATGTTTCGTCGGTTGTGCTTTTTTCTCTTTTCACTTCACCCCCTGCCGCTTGGATGGGTCCGTCCGCCCCCGGAAGGTTCTGTTTGTAATTGCACGTCGCCCTGGGGCATTTCAAAAAGGGGCCTCCTTCAGCATCAGCCATCTCAATCAGGAAACTGTTTTGACACCTGGGACAGCTCAGGTGGTAGGGCTTGCCCCAGCTGACAAAATAGCATGCATCGTGTGAACACACATAAAACCGTTTGCCTTTTTGAGTCTCACGCATTTCAATCCTTCCCTTGCCGCACAAAGGACAGATCATCGCCAGTTCTTCTTTGAATGCAGCTATGCGTTCTGCTATATCTTCATCGGACGAAATACCCTTCCTTTTTCCGACGGTCGGAAGTTCACCATGGGCGTTTCTCTTATCCCTTTTTTTTTCCTGAGTCCTTCGGTCGTGCCCTGTTCGGAGATCATCGTATACTCTGATTTCTTCTGGAGGAGAGGCACAAGCCAGCCGGTCAATTTGTGGTCCTGCGCCGGATTCGTGCTCAACACGAGATTCATCGAGCCTTTCCACGTTCTTCCTGCGGCTGTCTTCCCGCATGATGCGCCCGGGGCGAATAACTCCGGAGGAAAATACCGGCTCCCTCTGCCTTTCTTCCCTGATGGCCGCCCGGAAGAGTTTCAATATCGCCTGTCTCTGTTTCTCCCTACCCGTCTTTCCCTCCCTTTCGGCACCGGCCTTTTGATCCTTGCTGCGGCCCTTGATGGAACGCGCAGAGATTCCTTTTGCAGGATGCGCGAGCCGGCTTTCCAAGAGAGGTACCCCCTGTATTTCAAGCACCTGGTCCAGTTGCGTCTGCGCCTCGTCCAGCCCTTTCCTTCCGGACCGAACTTCCTCCATTGCCTGAACCAGATAGGCAACCAGATTTATTCCCTGCATCCTCGGAAAAATATCATCAAGTATGCCGCAGAACCGTAACAACGGCATTTGGACATGCAAAAAGCGCTCTCCCTGCACCCGGATATATCCGGCTTCTTCCATGTCTTTGACGATTTTTTCAAGATTTCCATTCGCTGGTATACCGAGCTCTGAAATCTCCAGCAAAACGTCGTCGCAGGTGAAACGCTGCTCAGATTCATGTCTTTTCAACTCACTTTCACGCTCTGCCAGTAACACGGAGCACGCCAGTGAGGTCACGTTGACCGGAAAATCCGCTGCCGGGAGAGAAGGACCCGCGAGTCTTTCAAGATGCTTCTTCATGGTTTCACTGAATCTGGATTCCAACTCACGGGTCCTTTCCATCTGTTCATTCTGTCCCATGTATGCCTCTCAAAGTATGAAATAGGGAGGGTCCCCGGTTTCATACTCTCCACTTCGACCACCGGGCTTCCTTGCCCCCATAGGTCGTGATAGAACCCTCAAAGAAATTCATCGGCTAACCTGTTTGCTTTCATCACCTATTTCTCCCCGATCGACCGTAAGGCCATAGGAATATTGCTCATCAGGATTGGGGTCGGTACACTTCATTTTTTGGCCATCCCTGACTCATGATTTTAGTTTGGAAAGCCGATGTTTCAGGAAAAGGAGAACGAAGGCTAAACCTATGGCAGCCATGATCACCATTGAAGGAATAGGCAATGTGTTGTCAAGCCTCGGATATTTGCACGAAAACACATTGAAATCACGACTGCTCGTTCTGGTCAGAAATTCCTACGACAATAACACTGACGCCTCAGCGATTGAAGACATCGACCGGGATGACCTCATTAGATCACTGTGGGGTCTCGGCAGTGATCCCGAGACCGTCAAGAACAAGAGGCGCAGCTTCAGCTCTCTCAAATCTTCTGTAAATAAGGACTTAAGAGATCTTTACAAGAATGGCCGAAATCCCGAAGGCATCACCCTCGGTCCTCACAATATCTTTGCTTTGTCCAACGAGGCGAAAGATCGAATCCTGGAGAATCTTTCGAATACAATAAAAAGTTCTGAAACAGCAAACCTGGACAAGATCACCAACGTGCTGGAGGTAGTGAATGAGCTGCTCTCAGATCCAAATGTCCTTCCGGATGATCGAGGCACAGGAACTCAGGATAAACTCGATCAGCTAAAAAGCATCCTGAAATCCGTATCTTCGACTGTCGGAATCGCAGCTCCGGATGGGTCCTCTGCAAGGGAGCAAAATGATTCCGCTCTCCCTGGACAAGTTCCCCGCGCATCATATCCTCCCCTGTTGGAAACGATAGAACCTCCTGAAAACGCAGAAGAAGCATAAGCAGAGGAAACCGAGGAGGCGCGAGGCCTGGACGAAGAGATCGAAGAAATCGAAGAACTGGAGACAGGACCCGAGGACCTGGAGGAGCCGGAGGATTTGTGGGAAACGGCCGCCGCAGAGTTGATTGAAGAGATAGAAGAATCGGATGAAGATGCCTTGTCGGATGAACTCCAGGAAGAGATGGAAGGCGAGGGTAAGGCCGGAGAAGTGGAAAGCGGTCTCAAGGGATTTGAAACCCTTGGTCTTCCGGTCAATAGTCTGGGACAATCCTTGACGGCAGGAGAATTTGGATCAGAAAGACAAGTCGATAAGGCCAGGCTCCTGGCAGAGAAATTCGCTGGATACCTTGGCGCCATGGCCAGGTTCTTCAATCACTATCTCCTTATTCCGGCAGGAAGATACGTGTTCGGATCAAAGACCACCGGTGCGGACGAACTGCTCGATAAAATAGTGGAGTTGGATACCTTCTATATAGGCAGATTCCCGGTGACCAATGCACTCTTTGAAATCTTCGTCGAAAAAACAGGATATAGAACGACGGCCGAAAAGAAAGGATTCGGGACCGTCTACAAGGGGCGATACAGTGCAGTAAGTGATCCGGGCACAGGAAGAAGGTCTCTGAGCTGGCAGTCGGCGGTGACTGTCAAGAAGGTGGAAGGCGCTTGCTGGTTTCAACCTTCAGGTCCCGGCAGTACCCTGCACAACAAACGCAACCACCCCGTCGTGCAAATAAGCCTTCAGGACGCGAGTGCCTTTGCTGCATGGACAGGGAACGCCTTCCGTCCGAAGAAGAGTGGGAAGCCGCAAGCAGGACATCGCAAGGCTGCGTTTACCCGTGGGGCAATGAATGGAAGGAGGACCGATGTAATATCGAAGAATCACGGGAGGGGGGTACCACCCAGGTGGACAGATTTGTTTCCCGCGCCAATGAGTTGGGTATAGCCGATGCCTTGGGAAATGTCCTGGAATGGACTGTGGAGCAGAACCATTCAGATTCTGACGAAAAGGTTGGTATTCGCTACTGTGTGGCTAAGGGCGGGAGTTGGGCATCTAGCCGCCGATCCTGCTCCCTATACTCCCGGTTTCTGTTCGAACCGGATTTTCATTCCAACATCCTCGGATTTCGGTGCGTTGCATATTGCTAGGAAAACAGCATTCTATTCGAACATAGTCCTCGTTCTCGAGCGGGAACTATTGGTTCTTACTCAACGCCTCGCTGATGGTAGCGCCTTTTTCAGGCAGCATCATTGCCATTATCTTGCCCGCATCCTTACCTTTCATAAATTTGAGAATACGGACAACAGTATTGAGGTCAAGCTTATCCATGATCGCGGCGGCCTTCGCAGGGTCCATGGCACTGTAGACGGAAACGAGATGACTCATTTGGTCGTCTTTCAAGGCCTTTTCCCGCTCCGCCAGTTTCTTTGAGAAATTTACCAGTTTCGTCTGGAGATCATTGAGTTCGGACATCCGGGTGTCCACTTTGTCCTGGAGGGCGTGCAGTTCCGCCTCCCTCTCTTTCACTTGATCTTCCCGTTCCCGGAGTTCCTTCTCTTTTTTGCGAAGCTTTTCGTCCAAAGGGATCTCCGCCTTTCCCGGGGCGCTTTCTTCTTGAGCCATGACCAGGCCCGCTGAAGGTATTTTCAGGGATGCCGACATGAGATACCATCCGCTCAGCAGTATCTTTGCAGCCAGAAGCATCGAAAGCACGACGGCCATGGCGGTGAGTAAAGAGATTTTTCCTACACGTACGTTTTTCCGTGCCGCAGGACAGCCAGTTCGTTTATACGTTTCTGCTCCAGCTCGTTTTCCTTTTTTTGCCACTTCTCAAAATCCTTATCCCGTAGTGTTTCGATCACCTTATATTCTTTTGTCTTTTCCAGGAGCTCTCTTCTCTTTTCTTCAGCTAACACCTGGAGCTTCTGTACCTCTTTCTCCTGGTTCTGGGTCCGTACCCTCAGGGCTTTCAGGTAATCGGCATATTCTCCGATCTCAGAGGCAGACGCAGCCCTGCTTATGGCTGCGGAGAACGCGTCTTGGAGACGTCCATATTCCTTTTCCATTGCCTGAAGCACTTCCTCTGCATGAAGCAAGTCTCCTCGCGCTTTCCCATATTCAATCTCCGCCCTCTCTTTGTGATGCATCCTGAGATTCAGCAGGCTTTCATACCTGAAGTGGAATCTCATGGTCCTTCACCTCTACCGTGCACCCGACTGTCCGCTGCATCGTCGCTTTATGGTTCCGGATGGATCTTCCTGGAAAGAAGACCGGCCATTTCTTTCAGCCCTTTTTCCATCGGTGATTGCATATCGATATTCTGTCTCAGGAACCGGTTCAGCTCATCTATCATCTCAACGGCATAGTCGGCACGTTTGTTCTGTCCTTTCTTATAAGCGCCAAGATTTACAAGGTCTTCGATTTTCGCATAATCAGCCAGGGTCCCGCGAAATTGGTACGCCCAGCCCAGATGTTCATTGTTCACCACTTCTCCCATGAGTCTGCTGACACTGGACAGGACGTCGATAGCCGGATAGTGCCCCCGCGCAGCCAGCTTCCGGTCCAGGACAATATGGCCGTCCACGATGGACCTTACTGCGTCGGCTATCGGTTCATTCATATCGTCTCCTTCCACGAGTACGGTGTAAATCCCGGTAATCGAACCCATTCCCCGGCTCGTTCCCGCCCTTTCCAGCAGTCTGGGAAGGTGGGCAAATGTGCTGGGAGGATACGCCTTGTTCGCGGGCGGCTCACCTGAGGCGAGGCCCACCTCTCTCGCTGCCATAGCGAATCGCGTCACTGAATCCATCATCAGCAGGACATCCTTCTTCTGCTCCCTGAAAAACTCCGCGAGCGCGGTAGCCAGATAGGCTCCCCTGATGCGGATAAGGGGCGACGTGTCGGAGGTTGCCACCACCACGACGGAACGCTTCAGGCCTTCTTCACCCAAGTCGCGTTCTATAAATTCCTTTACCTCGCGCCCTCTCTCTCCTATCAAGGCAATCACATTCACATCTGCTTTAGTAAACCTCGCCATCATGCCGAGCAAAACGCTCTTGCCTACACCGGAACCGGCCATGATGGCTACCCGCTGTCCCTTTCCAAGGGTGATGAGACTGTTGATGGCCTTGATCCCGACATCCAGCGGTTCATTGATCCTGGGCCTTTCAAGTGGATTCAACGGGGGAGCATAGAGTGAAATCGCGTTTCGTCTTCTGAGCGGTCCTTTATTGTCGATGGGGTTGCCAAGACCGTCCAGAACCCTTCCAAGCACTTGGGAATCGATCTCTACCGAAGCGCCATATCGATCTGAAACAATAATACTCCCCGGCTCCACACCGTCGGACCGTCCCAGCGGCATGAGAAGCAGGGCACCCTCTCTGAAACCTACCACCTCTGCGCGCACAGGCTCTGCAGACCCCGGGGGAAAGATCTTGCATACCCCCCCCACAGGCATGGAAGGTCCGGTACCCTCGATAATTGTACCGACGACCTTGGAGACCCGCCCCTCAAGGCGGATAGGCTGTGCATCTTCAACACAATGTATGTACCGCTCAAGGCTGAGCCCCATCCCCTGTTCCCTCTCTTGCATGGAAGGCTTCTTTCATCTCCATTTCCAGCTCGGCCAGTTGGCCTTCCAGAGTGGCATTAATCCTCCCGAAACCCGTCTCAAGGATACACCCGCCGGGCTCAACACAATGATCCTCTGCCAGTTCTAAATTTTCTATTTTATTATCTGTGGCGAATTCGGGTAAATAGGGTTCGAGTATTTTCATGTCGTCCGGATTGATCAGAACGCGTACAAAGCTCTTATCTTTGAGAAATTTCAATGCATGATGAACGGATCTTCTGAGAGTATCGGAATCCATGGCCACTTCCTTTTTGATAATCTTCCGGGCCATTGTCACGCTCAGCCGTATGATTTCCTCTTCCGTCTCTTCGAATATTCTGCCTTTCAGATCCTCCAGTTCCTCCAAAAGAGCCATCATTTTCTTCCAGGTTTCCTGTGCCTTTTTCTCTCCGAGTGCCACACCGTCTTTCTGACCCTGCTCAAACCCTTTTTCGTACGCCTCCCTTTCAATCCTCGGCATCTTTTGTCCGGAGCCATACCCATGCAAGGAAGTCAGGCCGTGCCCGGCCTGATCTCCCAACGGCAAAACCAGCCCCCCGTTTGCATGTTCTTCCGAAAAGATGTCCAGTCCGTTCGCAAAGTCTTCTTCTTCGAACGATTCTATGTCAAAGCGAAAGTCGTCTTCTCTCTTGATAAGGTTAGACAATGACGTCGTCACCCCCTTTTCCTCCCATGACTATCTTCCCTTCTTCTTCAAGCCGTCGGGCGGTCTTGATGATCATTTGCTGTGCCTGTTCCACCTCAACGAGTTTGACCGGCCCCATAACTTCCATGTCTTCTCTCAGCATCTCGGCTGCCCGCTGGCTGAGATTTCCAAAAATCCGGTCCTTCAGTGACTCAGAGGCCGTTTTGAGTGCCAGCAGTAGTTCATCATTGCCGATTTCCTTCAGCAAAGCGCGAATAGAACGATCGTCCAGGTTGATAAGATCTTCAAAAATAAACATGGATTGCCGTATTTCTTCCGCCAGTTCTTCTTCATCCTCCTCGATCTTTTCAAGGATGGCCTTTTCAGTCTTTCTGTCCACCTGGTTCAAAATCTCCGCAGCAGTATCAAGTCCACCGCTCTTCTTTGTTGCCCCTTCCCCTACGCTCGAAACCTGCTCTGCCAGGATCTTCTGTATCTCAAGAATAATGTCGTTCGGCACAATATCCAGTTTGGCGATTCTGACTATGACATCACTCTGGATAGCTTCCGGGAGCAGTTTTAAGACCTTTGCCGCCAGTTCGTTTTCGATATTTGAGAGGATGAGCGCGATAGTCTGGGGATGTTCTCCGGAGACAAAATTCACCAGCATCTCCGGGCTCAGAGAATCAAGCTTTTCAAAAAGATCTGTCTTGTTTTCCGACGCCACTTTGTTGAGGAGAGTGCTGGCCCTGTTCGGGGCGAATGCCTTTGAGACCGTCCTCTCAAAAAACCGCCCTCCGGACCCTCCAAAGACCTTGTCTCCCTTAATGGCTCCGAGAAATTCGTTGAGCACTGAAGAGATGGCTTTTGGGTTAATACTTTTGATCCGCGTCATCTCTTCTCCAATGGTCTTAACTTCTCTTTCATCGAGATGTTTGAAGATACTGGAGGTGAATTCTTCTCCCATAACCATGAGAAAAAGGGCTGCCTTCTCGGCTCCGCTCAATGTCTGCCGTTCGGTCAAGCTATCTTCCTTCCTCAATCCAGCCGCGAATGACTGATACGATTTTTTCAGGGTCCGTCCTGGTCAAATCAAGAATTTGTTCTTTCTTTATGTGTGTTCCTGCCTGTTCTGTCGAAGGGGCGCCCAGTTCCGGAACTCCTTTTCCCGCGGGAAGCGCCTGGGGCCCCAGATATTCTTTTGTCTGTTTCAGCCAATTTCGGAAGGGCTTCAGGGCAAAGACAACGAACAACACAACGAGGAGAACATTGAAAAAGGGTTTCATCCCCTTTTTCGCGTAGATCATCCAGCCTGGTTTCGTTTCGGTTGCAGGAACCGCCATTTTTTCTATGGCAAACGGGATATTGGAAACGCTCACCTGATCACCCCTGTCTTGGCTGAACCCTATGGCCCTCTCCACAATATTCTGGAAATCTTTCATTTCCTTTCGGCTGCGGGGCTGGAATTTTTGGATTTCCTCACCCTTCGGCCCTTTTGCACTGGCATATGGACCGTCGATAATTACTGCGGCCGACAGGCGTTTGATGTCGCCAACAGAGCTTATGACCTGTTTGTTCACTTTACTGATTTCATAGTTGACAACAGAGTTCTCCTTCTCAAATCTTTTCGAGCTGTCACCCGTTTTCCCCTCGGTCTGGTAAACATCGTACTTCAGGTCCGGAGATCCCGACGGCTTGCCTTCACTGCCGCTGGCCACCTCCTTCTGCCGCTGTTCACTCCTGACCACGGCGGTATCGGGATCATAGGACTCCTCTGAAATATGTACCTGCTTGAAGTCAACCTCTGCAGAGACCTTGGCAACAACCTTGTTGGCTCCCACCACGGGCTCAAGCATGGTCCGAATCCTGTTTTCCAGGCTCTTTTCAAGCCTTCTCCGGTATTCAAACTGCGTGGAGCTCAATTCCGCCCCGGTATCGTCCTCCCCCTTCCCTCCTGAGAGAAGTCCTCCGTCCATGTCGACCAGGGTGACATTTTCCGGCTTCAGGCCCTCCACCGCGCAGGCAACAAGATTGACGATCCCCTGTAATTGTCGGCGGTCCAGGGTGCGCCCAGGCTGTAAACGAAGGACCACGGAGGCAGTGGCCTTATTTTGGGGCTCCACAAAAAGCGAATCACCCGCAGGCACAATGTGGACCCTGGCTTCGGCCACGGAATCGAACTGCATGATTGTTCGCGCCAGTTCCCCTTGAAGGGCTTCCTGGTACTTAAGCTTCTGCACGAATTCGGTGGTGCCGAATGGGAGCTTGTCAAAAATCTCGAAACCCACATTCCGGCCTTTGGGGAGACCCTGGCTCGCTAATTCCAGCCGAAGCTGATAGACCTGGTTTTCCGGGACCATGATGGCGCGCCCGCCGTCTTCCAGTTGAAAGAGGACTTTCTTGGACTTCAGCTTTTCCGCGATGCGGCTCGCATCGTTGGTATCCAGGTTGGAAAACAGGATCTGGTAGTCAGGCCTGTTCGTCCAGATAACAAGAGCGATGAACCCACCCGCCACCAGGCTCAAAATCACCGCGAAGGTGATCATTCTCGCCAATGGGAGGCTCCGAAAAACCTGCATGAGCTGTCCGAATCCGTTTCTGTCGTTTTCCGCCATTGAATGATCCCTCCACTAGAAACCAGATACCGGATACCGGACACCGGACCGGGCACTCATAGAAACATCCTGTATTCCCAAATAGTTTGACCCATTACTCAGCAGCTTCAAGTCTCCGGTCTCTAGCCTATACCTGCATTCTCATGATCTCCTGATAGGCCTCGAGGAGCTTGTTCCTTACCTGGAGCAGGAGCTTGAAAGAAAGATCCGCCTTTTCCGAGGCAACCACAACGTCCTGGAGATCGCTCCGTTTTCCAACCGCAAACTCCTCCATTTGCCCGTCTGCCTGCTGGAGCTGATCATTTACCTCCGCGGCGAAATGTTTCAAGGTGTCCGCGAAACCGACACCCTTTTTGGTCGCCTGCGATTTTTGCGTGTCCGGAAGAGGGTGTATTCCCCCTACTTGCCTTATTCCATCCATCGATTACCCCCGGTCGTGTCCTACTGCAGTAAATCCAGTGTTTTCAGGGCCATTCCTTTCGCCGTTTTGATGGCAGCGGCATTGGCCTCGTAGCCGCGATTGGCGTTCAACAATGATACCATTTCCTGGACCAGATTCACGTTTGGCAGGTACACGTACCCCTGCTTGTCCGCATCCGGATGAGAGGGATCAAAAACCTTTTTGAATTCCCCGGAAACCGGCATAATGCCTTTGACACTTACCCCGTACACCTCCTGTCCGTTTTCGGCACTCTTCATTGCTTCCTCAAAAGACTGGGGAACGCTGTTCGTCTCGAAAACGACCGTTTTTCTCCGGTACGGTTTTCCATTCGCCGTATGCGTAGTATTCGCGTTGGCGAGGTTCATGGATATTACATTGACCCGCGCCCTTTGCGCAGTCATCCCACTTGCGGCGATGTCAATCGCTTTCATCAAATCCATGAGGATTACCTCCGTTCTTCGATTGCCTCTCTCAGGAGACTGAATTTCTTGGACAGCATCTTGACCGTTGCCTCGTACAGAAGGTTGTTCTTGGCCATCTTTGCCATCTCGGAATCAATATCCAGCGCATGATCTCCTCCTGCTGACTCAGGCTCCGTTTCCACCTCGAATGATTGCTCTCCTCCCGTGCCCAATTCCTGTAAACCGGGAAGATGTTTCCCGTCGGTCCTCGTGAGGTGGACCTGATCCTTTTCCACGGCCTTGCGAAGTTCTTCGTCGAATTCCAATTTTTTCGGACGAAAGCCGGGGGTGTCTATATTTGCGAGATTGCTGGCAATAACTCGCTGATTTCTGACCCGGTACCCCAGGCTCCGGCCTAGTATTCCCACCGTCCGATCAAAGAGTCTTCTGTTCATGCCAAGCTCTTCACTCATGATCATTCTCCCGTGTAACATGCTGGTACACCGCTTCATTGCAAAAGCGGTACCAAAGGTCAGCGAAAAGTGCTCAGTTGCAAACGAGTCCCCTCCCGCAGAGCAGTAGACATCAGGTGCCCCTCCGGCTTGATTCAGGACGGGTTCTCCAGACGGGGTACCGCCCCTTTCCGTCAAGAATTTGACATATCCTCTCGCTCTTGTTTGTATTCATTCAACTTGTTTCGCAGGGTCCTCACGCTGATTCCAAGCATTGTGGCCGCATGGGTCCTGTTGCCCTCGTTCTCTTCAAGCGCATGAAAAATCATCTTTTTTTCCATTTCCCGCAAGGATTGCACCTCGAGAATCTTGGGTGATGATCTTCGACTGGATGGAAAAATGATGAGATCCAGATCAGCCGGTCCGACAACCTCACTTTCCAACAGTAATGTGGCACGTTCCATAAGATTTTCCAGTTCCCGGACATTCCCCGGCCAGTTCTGCTGTTTCAGCAGCTCTTCGACTTGTTTGGACAGCGTCTTGGGTTGTTCTCCATTGAGTTTCGCGTGCTTCTTCAGAAAGAAGCCCGCAAGGGGACCAACATCATCCGGGCGATCCCTGAGAGGAGGAATCTTCAGGGGCACGACACTGAGCCGATAATAGAGATCCAGTCGAAAATTCCCTTTCTCGATCTCCTCCTCCAGGTCCCGGTTTGTGGTGGCGATGACGCGCACATCCACAGGTTTCGAGAACTTTCCCCCGACCCTGTCGATCTCTCCTTCCTGGAGCACCCGCAGGAGTTTGGCCTGGAGAGAAGGAGCGATCTCACTAATTTCATCAAGGAGCAAGGTCCCCCCGTCCGCCAGTTCAAATTTTCCCGCCTTCCGGGAAATGGCCCCGGTGAATGCCCCCTTTTCATGGCCGAAAAGCTCACTCTCAAGCAGATTTTCCGGGAGTGCAGCGCAGTTAACAGCGATAAACGGCCCCTTGCTCCTATCGCTGTTTCGGTGGATATACCGGGCAAGAACCTCCTTTCCGGTCCCGCTTTCTCCCTCTACAATGATCGTACTCCGGCGCGGCGCTACTTTTCTGGCCATCTTCAAAACCGAAAGCATCTCCTGGTTCACCGCAACAGGTTCGAAGTCATGGGAAGTGAACTCGTGAGCCCGTCGATTTCTCCCGCTGGAAGGTCCGGGGGATTTCAGAGCACCCTCCACTGTAGCCCACAGGCGATCCTCCGGGACATTCGCCGGCAAGTAGTCAAAGACTCCCGATTTGACTGCCTGGACAGCCTGTTCCACGGATGGATTGCGGCTCAACGCGATCATGGACAATCCGGGACACTTCTCCTGTATCATCCTGAGTGTATCAAGATGACCTGCAGGATCACCGTGTACCAGTCCGACCCAAAGACGAGGCGTCAATGCGCCGATTCGATCCAGGATGTTTCCGTTCCCATCTTCAACGATCACCCGGAACCCCAGTTCTTTCAGACGGTTCCAGACACGCTGTGGCACGGGAACATCTAGTGCTGTCCACAAGACGTTATTGTCCGGCATGTCTCTGTTCTTGGTCTCCCAACTGTGGCCAGATGGAGAGTTTTTCAAGTTGTCTGCGGAGACTCAGGCTTCCCAACTTGATCTGCGCGTCCGATTGGAGCGCCGGTGTCCCTTCTTCCGAGACTTCTCTCAGGAGCTTCTCTCCTGTTTGGAGGTTCCCTGCTTTTACGTATTCCTGGGCCAAATGAAACCTCAAATCCCAGTAACGCGTATCGGGGCCTCGCTCCTCATATACCCCGTTCAACACATTTTCAGCGGCTGTCCGCTCCCCCATTTTCATGAGGGCCTCCGCCTGGCCCAGTTTCACATCCCAAAAACCCGGCTTGTCCTTTTCATACCCCGCACCAAGCGCCTGAGTGTAGGCCTGGAGAGCATCCCGGTATCTCCCTTCTTTCAGATAACTCTCTCCCAACTTCCCAAGAGATGAAAGAAGCACCGGCTTCAGCGCTTTTGTCCGTTCCGAGAGGGCAATCGAACGATTGAGGACCGCCCTGGCCTCCGGGTACTTCCCCTGAGCATTCAGCACTTCTCCCATGGAGAGGTAGCAATCAGCCATCTGTTTGGTATCCAGGTTCTTCTTTCCTTGAATCATTGCAGCATAAAGCTGATAGGCTTCGTTGAAACGCTTTTCTTCTGCATATCTGCCGGCCAGGGAGCGCGTGACTGCCAGCCTGCTTTCGGATGATAAGCCGGCCTTGCGCGCTCCTTCCAGTACGCGAATGCTGTCCGCCGACAACCCGGAAAGCCATAGACAATCCGCCAGACCCAGGTAATAGGCTTTCTTTTTGTCCGTGCTCAAATCAGCCGGATCGAGATCCCTGTACGCTGAGATCGCACCGGAATACTCTTTCACCTCCTGGAGTGACTGGGCGACCAGGATCTGCTTGCCCGGGCGAATCTTTCCCTTGAGAAGGGCCTCGTTAGCACGGAACAAGGCAATCACTTCGGAGAATTTCCCCTGTTTGAAGAGATCTTCCATGGCCTTTTCCGCTGCCTGGCCAAAAAGGGACCTTGCCGCATTCAGCATGGAATTTTTCGGAGGTTTTTCGGTCAGCCCCTTCAGAGCTTCCATGGCCTTCTGGTATAGTCCGGATTTGTAGTAGGCGTTTGCCACTTTCAGGGTTGCAATTTCGGCAATTGGGGCATTAAGTTGTTTCTTCTCGACTTCTTTGAATTTATCCACATCTCCATGGAGATCTCCCAGACGAAGCTCGGCGATGGATGCTCCTTCGGAGCCTGGAAAGCTCTTTTTCACTTGGGTATAGAAGCTCTCGGCCTTTTTCCGTCGTGACTCCTGGAGGTAGGTGTCCCCAATGTGGACTAACAGGAGATCATTCCCTTCCGCCTGATTTGAAAGGTTAACGGCGCGATAGAAAAAACTCCGAGCCTTTGGGTACTCTTTCAGGTACAGGAAATTTTGTGCCTGTACGGAGAGGAAATTGGGCTCGTCCATAAAGAAATCGGGGCTCAATTTCTGAATTCTGGTGAGTCTCTCCTGAGCTTCACCATACAGTCCCCTTGCTTGCAGGTATCTTGCGATTCCAAAGAGCGCGAAGGGGACACAGCGTGATGAGGGATACCTCGTCAGAACAGTCTTGAAATCCTCTACAGCCTTTTCTGAGAGGTTCTTCTCCAGGTAGATCTCCCCGCGTTCCAGATAGGCGCCCGCCAGGTTTGTCTTGTCTTGATACCGGCGAATAGCAAGGTCAAGGCAGCTTATTCCCAGGTAGTGATTCCCTTTCATGGCATACGCCTTGGCCATTTTCACGTACGACTCCAGGGCCAGATCGGAACGAGGAAACCTGTTTATGACGTCCTGATATGCCTCGACCAGCCTGTCCAACATCCCCTTTTGTCCTTCCTGAACCTGGGAAAAAAGGATATTCGCCTTCATGAACAATATTTCCTGAGCAACATCCGAATTCGGATAATTC
This sequence comes from uncultured Desulfobacteraceae bacterium, assembly GCA_964581175.1. Taxonomy (GTDB): domain Bacteria; phylum Desulfobacterota; class DSM-4660; order Desulfatiglandales; family Desulfatiglandaceae; genus B46-G9. The sequence continues at coordinate 39,792 of CAZONI010000013.1, read as the reverse complement.
GTAAGGAAGCGATGAATGAGGTCCAACGCCTCGCCCGCACGGTGAAGATCTCTTGCCTGAAGGATTTTTCCGTACAATGCCGCCTCCTTGGGCTCGAATTTGGGCTTTTCCTTTTCCGGTTCCTTGACCCGAGCAGGCCCTGAGAGAACGACGGCATTCCTCTTTTCACTTTTCTGAGGCGCTGAAATAGTCTGTTTTGGGATGCTGATCGTGATCCTTGGTCCGAAATCTCCACCGACTTCAGGCCCGATCTCCGGCTCTTTTTTGGTCTGATCAGCTTGCCCCTGTCGCTCCGGTTTCGATGGAATCTCAAAAAGTCCGTCCGTGGACTTTTTCCCGGCGGAGTCCGAAAAATGCGATCTTCGGCTTGCTTCCAAATGGACGGGCTGCGTCGCGGCTGCATGACTTGTGTGACCATCCTTGGATGCGTTGCTGTTTTCTTCCGAGGTCATCAAATCCGGAAGGGAGATGAGGGAACCCGGCGCGGTCACCGGCAATGCCTTGGAAATTGCTTCGTCCGCAAGCGTTTTGGCCCCGGAGGTGGTTCCGGCAGTCTCCTTCACCGGTTTTTCCGGTCTCCCAAACCAGGAAGGCGGTTTTACGTTCTCCACGAGTGCTGCATCCGGCGTATGAAAGGAATCCAGAACTAGTCGGCTCCCCACATCCAGCCAGAAAAGCCTGAAGGCTGTCATTGCAGTTTCGAATTGCAGCGAGATCCTCAGCTCGCCGGCATGTGACTTCAGATGAACTCCCTTCATGTTCTTCCAGGGAGCTTGGTGCAGCTTCACCATCCTGTTTTTCGCGTCCGGCAGAGCGATGTCGACCTTGTCCGCTCCTCCGAAGCTGAAGCGCCATTGAGGTCTGGCGGTCAGATCCATGACGGTCCTCACAAATCTCTTCCTGATTCCGAACCGCAGGTCACCCAAAACGCATGCACCTGAAGGAGAGGGATTCTTCTCTTTCTCCTTCAGGAAAAATCGCAGAAAAAGGAGCTGTTGTCCCTGAAGCCACGCGCATCGTACTTCTCTCACGGGCTTCGGAAATTTCATAAAGAGCAGCATATTACGACCTCTTCCCGGGACCAGGCCAAGAGAATCTGCCCATCTTTTCAGGTGCTCTTTGAATAGGGGCCCGGGGACGGTCTCCCGCACGTCCAGCACTATTTTTCCGGGCGCAGGGGATTCGATGGTGCAGGGAGTGAAATGATCCATCCGCAGCAAAACGGTCCGTTCCTTTTCCTGCGTTTGGAGGCACACATCGAGGGCGCGGTTCCCCGCATACGAGCTTTGCGCACAATACAGGAGACCGAGCAGTGCCGGCAGAAGCAGGTACACGAAATACCATCTGGTTTTCGACATGCGCATGAGGATCGTTATTTTTCCTTATCCCGGATGGATTGCAGCAGCTGAATAAGAAGGATCATTCTCCAAGCCTTCATCGTATCCTCCGGTTGTTCATCATGGCGGATGTTCACTACCCGATCTCGAACCCCAAATCCTGAAGGAGACGTCCCACACGGAAATCCCTTCTATCTCTTTAAGCACAACTCATGCCAGAGGCAAAACCTGCTTTTCTTCCTTTTGCACCATTCTCTAACTTACTGTTTTATCAATTATTATTTTGCTTCCATGGCTTTTCCGGCGGCTCACGGCAAATCACCTGGAGAAAAGGAGTGCTGTCATTTTTTTGACTATCAGAAACGGACTTGCCTTAGAACAAACCTTTACGTTATAAAAAGTGCTTCTGGAAGGCTATGATACCCATACGAGATACTATTCGGTCCCGCAACTACCCCGTCGTGAACACCCTGATCATAGGCGTGAATGTACTCGTCTATCTGATCGAGCTTGGTCACGGTCCTGATCTACAGAGGTTTTTTCTCACCTATGGCCTCGTTCCCGTCCGTTATTCCGTGCCGAGGATCAGTGCCTATTTTTCACTCGGCCAGCAGGTACTCCCTTTTTTCTCCTTCATGTTTATTCACGGGGGGTTCTGGCATCTCCTCGGGAACATGTGGTCTCTCTACATCTTCGGGGACAATGTTGAAGACCGGCTGGGACCTCTGCGATACGTCTCCTTTTATCTGCTTTGCGGTCTCGTTTCAGGGCTGTCCCATCTCGCGCTCAACTGGCATTCCCAGGTGCCCACCATAGGGGCGAGCGGGGCCATAGCCGGGGTCATGGGGGCCTACTTCATCCTTTATCCGAGGGCAAAGATCCTCACCCTTATCCCCATATTCTTCTTTCCCCTCTTCCTCGAGATCCCGGCCTATATATTCCTGGGAATCTGGTTTCTCCTGCAGTCGCTCAGCGCAGCCGGAACCACTTCCCACGGGGCCGGGATAGCGTGGTGGGCACACATTGGCGGGTTCCTCGCGGGCATGCTCTTCCTGAAGCTTTTTCTCCGGATCCCCTGGACGGGCCTTACCGAGAACCTGCGCCGAACTACCGAGAAGAAAAGGACCCATCGCTTACAGGTCATCCATACCTCTGCCCCGATGGACGATCCGAATCTCTACGGCACGTTGACTGTTACCCCTATGGAAGCACAAGCGGGAACTCGGAAACTGGTCAATATCCCGTGGGGATTCAGGAAGAGAATCTTCGCAGTCACCGTTCCCCCGGAAGTGCGTGACGGGACGCGCCTCAGACTGGAGGGAATGGGAAAACCCCTGGACGACCTGCGACGGGGAGATCTCTACCTCCAGGTCCGGGTTGAACCATAGAGCAGATGGCTATTGAGAGGGGTTTCCGGATTCTATTTCGTTGAGGGTTTTCTGGTAGGTTTCGGCCAGGGGGCCTCCGAGAGAGACCGCTTTTCGCGCTGCATCCAGGGCTTCCTTCAGCCGGCCCTGCTCCCAGAGCACCTGGGCCAGGTTGTTGAGTGCGGCCCCAGAATCCGGATGCAGGCTCGCAGCCGTTCGAAAGGCCTTTTCCGCCCCGGAAAGCTCCCCCAGGGCATAGTAACTGTTTCCAAGACCCATGAGGGCAGGCAGGCTCCCGGGCCAGCGCCCCAGCGCAGCCTGGTATGCCTCGACCGCACCGTGCCATTGGCGGGCCTTTTCCAGGCCGAGCACGGCCTCGAGGTAGGGTTTCTCCTCAGCGGTGGCAGGCAGATCACAGGGCCGCAGGACGAGGAGGCCCCAGTATTTGCTTCGCCTCCAGGTGTTCTCAAAGACCCGAAAGGGAAGAAACTCAGGGGTCTTCTTCCCGGAATGCAGCTCAATAACGCCATCGGAGAGGTCGTATCCCGTAACCACGGCGTAATGCCATTTCGGGTACCACGAGAGCCCAAGGTTCAGCAGCACGATGGCTGGATGCGCCGCCGCCACCTCCTGGAGCAGGGCCAAGGTCCCGGATAGGGGGTATGCTATCCGGCCGGACCGCCGGGTTGCTCCCACGAGGGCCGGCTGAAGGGTTCCCTTCCGCGCGGGATTGTACACTTTGGAGACCAGGTCCCCCGGCGTCGCTGGAAATCCGCTCCAACTGAGGACCATGGCAAGGGCGGCCGGTCCACATTGATAGGCATTCTGGACATACGAAGGAACATTTCTGAGAGCGACCCGGGAAGGAACTCCGATCATCTGCTGCCGAATTTGCGCCAGTCGGGGTCCGGCGCACCCGGCAACAAACAGCAAAAATAAGAAAAATAGCCAGCTGTGCTGGAGCGACGCACCTTTCCGGTGCGTCGCCGTGGAATTACCTGCGGTGATGATGGTACACGAATGGAAAGACATGCGTGAGCCCGAGAATGTCCGTGATCAGGAGAACGATGAAGATAAGCACTCCGGCCCCGATCAATGCGCCGATTGCACTGCCGCCTGCAGGAAGCCGGTCCAGTGCGGCTGCCATGTGGCGCACTTCGTTATCCGAGAGACATGCAATGCGTGCCCTGGCTTCCTCAGGGCTGATCCCCTGGGCTTCCAGGATTGTTCGGACCCTCGGGCGGCCCAAGAATGCGTTGAGGCGGGCACGGTCGGTTTGGTGAGTCATGGCGGCATTGAGCACCGTTTCAGTGCCGACCATGGCTGCCTGCGCCCGGCCGAAGGCAAACGTGGTGAACAGCAAACAGAGAATCAAGAGAAGACAGACTGGTTTGGCTATCGTGCGAATCATGGTGTACTCCCTCCTTGAATTAGAATGGATAGACGCGGAATTCCATCACAAACATTTCTCTGTAAAGGATGCCGAGTATACTGATTAAGGGTATGCATGTCAATAGAGACAGAACCTATCCGTACAAATAGGAGCAGATGGCAACAGCGGCCATGATGCCCACCAGGTCTGCTGTGAGGGCAGCGGCGAGGGTGTGCCGAATGCGCCGGACCTGGACGGCGCCGAAGTAGACCGCCAGTACGTAAAAGGTCGTTTCAGTCGAACCCTGCAGGGTCGAGACCAGGTAGCCCACATAGCTGTCAGGCCCGATCGCCGGATCGTTGATGAGGGAAGCCAGGACCCCGTAAGCGCCCGACCCGGAAAGCGGCCGCACGATCGCCATGGGAAGGGCCTCGGGCGGCAGTCCGATCTTCGCCGTCCAGGGTCCCAGGACGTGAACCATGGCCTCCATGGCGCCGCTGGCGCGAAACATGTCCACCGCGACCAGGATGGCGACCAGGTACGGGATGATCTTGACCGCTACCCGGAAGCCCTCTTTTGCCCCCTCCACGAAGACCTCGTAAACACGAACGCGCCTCGCGAGTCCGAAACCCAGAAAACCCACCATGAGCCCGGGGATGACCCAGGGAGAAACGGCCGTGCCCCACAGCACCGCGAGGGGAATACAGGCCGCCAGGAAAGCGAACGCTAGAAGGCTGACCCAGACCGGATATTCCCCTGCGGCATCATCCAGAGACATTCCGTCTGTTTCCGCGGCACGCGCCGCGTGAGCACCTGGGGTTTCTTCGGGCCGATCCTTTTTGAAAAAATGTTTATAGGCAAAAGCCGCACAAATGGCCGCAAGCGTGGAACAGACCGTGGCAAAAAGCGTGGTCGAGAGGATGCCTGCCGGATCTTTGGACCCGGCCGCTGCCCGGAGCGCGATCACCCCGGTCGGCAGGAGGGTGACGCTCGAAGTATTGATGGCGAGGAAGAGGGCCATGGAATCGGTGGCCGTGCCCGGACGGCTGTTGAGCGTGTCCAGTTCCTGCATTGCTCGTATCCCGAAAGGGGTGGCCGCGTTTCCCAATCCCATGGCGTTAGCGGACATGTTCAGGATCATTGCCCCCATTGCAGGATGGTCCGGCGGCACATCGGGAAAGAGGCGGACCATGAGAGGCCTGATCAGCCGGGCAAGGATCCGCAGGAGTCCCCCTGCCTCGGCCACCTTCATCAAGCCCAGGAACAGTGCCATGACGCCGATGAGGCCCAGGGCCAGCTCCACGGAGTTCGCCGCGGCGGTCACCATGGCCTTGCTCAGCGCCGCCATCGGAGACGCCGCCCCGATGACGGCCGCCGTCCAGTGGAGCTGGCGCCATCCAGCAGCGCCGAAGGCAATCATCACGATGGAGAGGAATACGATGTTCATGGACGTGAATCAGGTTCCTTTCGGAACGAGGATGTTCTTATTTACCAGGTGATGTGGAACGTACGACTCCTTCGCCTTTCTCAGTCCTTCTATGCCCAGGTCCTGCTCCCTGTTTATGTATTCCATGCCGGACCACGCATGCTGGCAGAAGAGCTGGTTTATGGCCGCATAGATCCCGGGAACCTCCTGGTTTGCCTTCTCGATGTGGATGACCGCCGTGTTCTCGTTCAGGGGTTCACCCAGCGCAAATGCCTCCACCCGCCCGTCAATAATGATAGCTCCGCCCTGGTAATCCAGCTCCTGGAAATGGGTGAGGGCCTGGTAGACGGCGTAATCTTCTTCCAGGAGTTCGGGATGTGCTTTGCATTCCTTCAGCTGGCACCATTGTTCCTGCATATCCAGAAAATATTTCACAAGCTCCTCATCCAGGGCATGATACTGGTGAGTACAGCTCTTGAGGAACTTGTTCAGGTGGTTCTTTTTCCTATGATATTTTCTGCCCGGCAGGTTGATCAGATCGTCGGCGCGATACACGTAGTCACTGTTATTCCTGTCCGGCAGGACCTCGTACTTTCCGTTATCAACGAACTGCTCGACAAATATTTCCGGGACGCGGCAGATGCGCGCGTTCGGGTCCATGAGCCTGAGCTGTTCCGCAAGAAAGTCCAGGGCCCGGACCTTATCGCCCGAGCCTATGGGTGGAAGGCCGAACAGGGGATCGCTCTTCTCTCTTAACGCGATGAGCAGGCAGTCCTCCCATTCCATCCATACAGGGTTATGGCACTGCCGCCAGATAAATAAATTCGTAAAGGTCAGCTCGGAGATCTCCGGCGGGTCAGTGAGCAGATACCGGTTGAACACCTCCTTGTCTTCCATGGCAAATTGTTTGAATCCGTATGGCATGTCCTTCTCATTCTTCATTGTAGTGTGGCCCGACAATGACAAGATTGTTGGGAAGGATCGTCTGGATATCTTCCATCATGTTTCCCATCAGCAATTCCTTTATGAGGCCATGGGCATATGCGCCGGCAACAACAAGGGCATCATGGGAGACATGATAGAGTCCTTCGCTGAACGATCCCTTTTCAATAAATTTCCATTCCATCCCTTCCGAATTGATCCCGGAAAGGAGGCCGCTTTTTTCGAGAATCTTTTTATAGTAGGCTTTGGGTTTTTTTTCGGTATAGGTAAAAAGCTTGAGAGGAAGCCCGCTCAGGGCCTGCAATTTCGCGCCCAATCGGAATGCGTTGAGGGCATTTGCTGAGCCGCCGAAAAGAACGAGTATCCCTTTCCACTCCTTGTAGACGGATGTTGGAATAATGATCGGAAATGTCGCGTTCTTGATAATTGTCCGAACTCTGGGGCCGATATGTCCCAAGCCGACTTTAGATGAAAGATCTCCGATATTCCTCGAACAAGTCATAAAGCCGAAGTTGACCGGAATATCCGGAAGGGTGGAGGCAGTGTGCCGTGTGGGCTCAAAGAAGCTGGCGTCCACCCCGGCTTCCCGGATCAATTCCTCGGCGTGTTCTTTGGCTGTCTCGGGAGATTGCAGAAAGGATTTGTCCAGATCAACGGTGACTACCTCTCTGGCAAAATACATCAGGAATTGCGGGGCGGTTGGGAAAAAGACCTTGAGATGAAGCCCTGTCATCTTGCAGAAATAGAGGGACTGCAAAAACGTTTCCCTCCCGAAAGGAGTATTCCGGAATACATGGAGCAGCTGGTTTTTCATTTCATGCCTCTTTTCCCTTTCATTCCGCCTCCTGGGCCTTCAATTCCTTTCGGTAATGATCCAATAAGGTGGCCTTCGAAATGAGTCCCAGGAACTTTTCTCCCTGTATCACCGGCAGGCTCCACGAGCGGATCTCGTCAAATTTGCGCAATATGTCCTGCAGGTCGTCCTCAGGACTGACGGCAACCACATTCCGGTTCATGATTTCATCCACCAGAACGGCGTCGTAAAGGCCGGGATCGAAGAGATATTGTCTGACATCGTCCAGGTGGATCATCCCCACGAAATGTCCGTCCCGGGAATCCTCCACTGGAAAATAATCTCGATGGCATGTTTCAACGATGCGCGCGAAATCCCTGAGAGTCATTTCAGGGTGAACCACCTGGCAGTCCATTTCCAGAAGTTCCATCACGTTCAATTCCGAGAGAACACGGGCATCAGTCCTGGGTCTGAGCAGTTCTCCCCGCTCAATAAGTGTGACGTGATAAATTGAATGGGGCTCAAAAAAATGGCTAAGGGTTGCGGACATGACCGAAACGAGAACCACCGAAACCAGGACATCATAACCGCCGGTTATTTCTATGATCAAGAATATTCCCGTCATTGGCGCCTGCAGGACGCTGCTCGTCACTCCGGCCATTCCCAGAAGCCCGAAATAGCCTTCCCCCGCCCAGGTCACTTGCGGGAAGGCAAAATGCATCCCCCGCTGAAAGAACAGGCCGGTGAAGCTCCCAATCACCAGGCATGGCGCGAATACTCCACCCGATCCTCCACTGCCGATGGTTAACGATGTTGACAGAATTTTCGCAAGAACAGATACCCCTGCGAGCAGGATCCCGGAGGCATATTCCCCTTCAATAACTCTCCGTATGGGTTCATACCCCTCCCCGAGGACATTCGGCAGGGCAAGACCTATGCATCCCACCAGGATTCCTCCCGCTGCGGCCCGCACCCAGGCTCGCCGAATATACGTGTTTGCATTCGACGATACTATCCGCAGAAGCCGCATGAAAAGAACGGAGGAAACGGCGGTCAGCAGTGCGAGACCGAGGCAGGCGAACAGGTCCACGTTTGTAATATAAAAAGAATGATGCTGAAAAGGAATCTGGTTCCCCTGGAGCGCTCTGCTCACCTCGGTCCCCACAACGGAAGCGATGGCAATGGGAACGACATTGATGGGCGTCCATTCTCCCAGGATCGCTTCCAGGGCGAAGGCAATGCCTGTGGCAGGGGCATTGAAGATAGCCGCGATAGCGGCGGCCGCCCCGCAGCCGACGATGACCGTCCGCTGGCGATCTTTGAGATAAAATAGATTGGCAATGTTTGAACCAATGCTGGCGCCGCTGATGACCACCGGCGCCTCGGGACCGGCAGATCCACCGCTTACGATGGTCAAAAAGCCGGAAACAAGTTGTGAAAAACTGGAACGGAAGCGTAAGAGCCCGCCTCTCCTGGAGATGCTGTAAATTACCTCCGGGACGCCATGCACGCCGATGTCTCTCACAAGATACCGCAGAAAAATGACCGATAACGCGGCCCCTATGGCAGGGAACAAAACAGCGTACCAGTGAGTGCGCAGCGGATTGAGGTAGTGGCCGCCGGATTCAAGCCCAGAGTTTAACACGACCGAGGCATATCCGCCGCCCAGCCCGACCAGGGCGGCCACTATGATGAGCTGCAGCCGTTCATCGAGTCTGAAAAAGATTTTTCGCACAAGACGTGAGAGTGAAAAATCCATGAGAGGCCTAGACCCCATCTCCCTTTTCATGCCGGGCTATATCCCGTTCCATCTCGCGGACCTTCTGTAAGAGATCTTCAGATCTTTCGCATTCCCTGAGGAGCCGGATGCAGGTGCTGTCGCGGAGGCAGAAGCTGAGCCGGGAAAGGAGCTTCAGATGCGTTTCCGTATCGGGATTGAGGAGCATGAAAAGGACGAACACCGGCAGTCCGTCTATGGACTTGAAATCAACTTCTTTTTCGAGAAAGCAAGCCGCGATCACTCCCCCCGCGGGAATATCTTCCAAGGGATATCGGGGATGGGGAAAAGCAACGCCGTTCCCGATTCCGGTGGATACCAGGGCCTCTCTCTCGAGCAGATCATCCAGCAACGCCTTCCGGTCTATTGTTTCGGGAAGGATGATCAAATTACTTGCAGCCTGCAGGACCTCATGTACATTGTCGCCTGGTACGGAAAAAAAGATGCCTCCCCGCTTTATTGACTCATAGAGGCTGATTTCTACATGCGCCGGGCCCGGAATTCCGGACTCGGGAGAAACCCGCAAGGGGATATTGTGCTGGCGGGCCCATTTGACCAATTCGTCTTTTCGAAAGACGTATGTCCCGGCGCGTTCCCTTGCCGGAATTTTTCCCTGGCGGGCCCAGCGCCGCAAGGTGGCCTGAGGAGTTGCCAGCATTTTCGCGGCTGTGTCGATGTCTATTTCCATACTAACCCCGGATCATTCCTGTTCACGCTCCCCGGCTTCACCTTACCCATGAACTATCTTTCTTTTTCTCTCAATTTGTCAAGGGCTTGATTGGGTCCGAGCAGGATCAGGGTATCACTGTCCTTGATTATAAACTGGGCCGTGGGGATGAGATTCAGCCGGTCCGGAATGATTTCCTTGATCCCCACCACCTGGATACCGTACCGGTTAATCAAGTCCAAGTCCTTCAATTGCTTCCCGATAAATTCCCGGGGAGGCGCAAGCTGGATAATGCTGTATCCCTCCAGGAATGGTAAATAATCCAGCATGTTTGGGTTATGCAGGCGCTCGGCCAGCGAAATGGCCTGGTCCTTTTCAGGGAAGAACACTTCGGTCGCTCCCACCTTGTAGAGAATACGGCCATGGGCCTCGCTCACTGCTTTGGCGTAGACGAGTTCCACCCCCATATCCTTGAGATTGAGCGTTGCCAGGATCGAGTTGCTCAGGATCGATCCTATGGAAACCACGGCCACATCCATCTGGTTCAAACCGAGTGACTCCAGAGCGGCCCTGTCCGTGGCATCCGCCACCACGGCCTGGCTCACGTGGTCCTTAATTTCCTGCACCCGCTCATGGTCCTTGTCTATCGCCAGTACCTCATGTCCCTTCTCATAGAGAAATGACGCCAGGTAATACCCGAAATTCCCCAGCCCGATAACCGCAAATTGCCGCATTTTCCTCTCCTCACTCCATTACTCCAATTACAGGTTCTGTAAACTCATAACTCATCCTACCATAATGGTTTCTTCAGCGTAACGATACCGGGGAGCCGACTCCCGGCTCACCGCCACCGCAATCAGAAGAGGGCCCAACCTTCCGACGAACATGACCAGCGTAATAATGACCTTTCCCGCCTGGGTCAAACCCGCGGTCACTCCGGTTGAAAGTCCCACGGTCCCGAAAGCGCTTACGACCTCAAAGAGCAGTTCGAGAAACCTGCCCCTGCTTGCAATGTGGGGCATTTCCCGCAACTCCGTCACAAGAAGCGCAAAGGTCGCCAGGATCACAACAATCCCGCTGACCATGACGATGCTGATCGCCCTCGCGATGCTGCTTTGGGAAATGGTGCGCCTGAACCAGTGGGGCCTTTCTTTTCCCCGAAGACGGGCAATGCCCTGGGCCACAAGACTGGCAAAGGTGGTGGTTTTAATTCCTCCGCCGCAGGACCCGGGAGAGGCGCCGATAAACATGAGCAAAATCGTGAGAAACAGGGTTTCATTTGCCATCGCCCCGATAGGAAGGGTATTAAACCCGGCGGTCCTCGCTGTGACGGACTGGAAAAACGCCGCCAGAAACCGTCCCGGCACCGACAACCCATGAAGGGTATTGTCCCATTCCATGAAAAGCACGAGAAAGGTCCCTGCCAGGAGCAGGATACCCGTGGTAGACAGGACAATTTTGGAATGGAGGGTCAAGCGCGCCCAGGCACGAGGTTTCACCGGCCTCTTGCGTTTCAGCTCGGATAATACCAGAAAACCGATTCCTCCGCTCACAATCAGAAAACACAGGGTGAGGTTCAGGATCCAGTCGTCCCGGTAATGCATGAAGCTGTCGGAAAAGATGGAAAAGCCGGCGTTGCAAAATGCACTTATGGAGTGAAATACTGCGAGATACAGGGCCTCCAGGATACCACGACCGGGAAGGAGACGAATAAATATCAGGAAAGACCCTATTCCTTCTATCACCACGGTAAAGAGCAATACATCTTTCAAGAGAGAAGGCAAACTCCGCTCCTTCCCATCAGTCAGGGCATCCTTGATGACAAGCCTCCCCACGAGGGATGTGCGTCTTCTCGCCACAAGGAGAAACAACGTGGAAAGGGTCATTATGCCCAATCCCCCTGCCTGTATCAGAAAAAGAATGATTCCTTGTCCGAAGGCGGTGAAATCCCTTCCGGTATCCAGCACCACGAGACCGGTCACACAACTCGCCGAGGTGGCCGTGAACAGGGCATCAATCAGGCCGATGCCCTTCCCGGCGGAGGCGGCAGGCAAAACCAGCAGCAGGGTGCCCGCGCCGATCAGCCCCGCAAACGCGAGAATGGAAAATCGGGCGGGAGACCGGAGGAGCCATCTCCTCAACCGGAAACGGTGCTGCTTTTTCTCTTTTCGAAAAAGTCCACTCACTCTTCAGTTCTCCCGGACAAATCCGTCTCCTTTTGACTTCAGCCGAAGGAAATAATCCCCCACTTGGACTTACGGCATCATAGGTATCTTGTAATTGACAATCCTAAGTCCTGTCAAGCCTCCTGTTTTTATTCCGTTTTCTACTTGACACGCGTGCATTAAAAAAGGCACTCTGCTTCCTGATCAAAGAGGGCAGAATGATTGCCCTTCGCGGAACCACACTCTCGTGCGGAGAAAATACAAACCACACCTTCGCATAAAGAATCAAATACATACTCCAAACGTCTGCTCGCACCTTCGTCTCCTTCGTGGTGGATCATGACGGCCGATTGAATCGGAAAAGATTCCGGACGCTATGTATAATGGGAGCTACTGATGCTGGCGAAAATTCTTCCCTTTCTCAATTGGTTCAAAAATTACTCTCTTGATGCTCTGCGGGTTGATGCCCTCTCGGGGCTCACGGTCGCCCTTGTGCTCATTCCCCAGTCCATGGCCTATGCCCAGCTTGCAGGGCTGCCGGCCTATTACGGCCTGTATGCCTCTTTTCTCCCCCCCATGATGGCCTCCCTTTTCGGCTCGAGCCGGCAACTGGCCACGGGACCCGTGGCGATTGTATCTCTCATGACCGCTGCTTCCCTTGAACCGCTGGCCACCGCAGGAAGTGAGGGATATATCATTTACGCCGTTCTCCTTGCGCTGATGGTGGGATTTTTCCAGCTCGGCCTCGGCCTCCTGCGTCTTGGTCTCGTGGTGAACTTCCTTTCGCATCCGGTGGTGAACGGTTTTACCAACGCCGCCGCTCTTATCATTGCCTCTTCCCAGCTTTCAAAGATGTTCGGCGTGTATGTGGACAATGCCCATCACCATTACGAGACCATCTGGCGGGTCATCCAGGCCGCTTTCCACTACACCCACTGGCCCACCCTCCTGATGGGCGCTCTCGCCTTTGCCATCATGTACGGCCTCAAGCGTATCTCACCGAAAATTCCCAATGTCCTTGTGGCGGTGGCTGTCACCACCATTCTTTCCTGGGCAACCGGATTTGATCACAACGTCCGTGTTGATCTCTCGACCATCCGCTCCCCAAGAGCCAGAGAGGCCGTGACGAATTTCAACAGGGTGGTCACCGCGCTTCCCCTGCTCGCCGAGGAACGCGCCCGGGCCGGAGAGATGCTGGCACAGGCAAGAAAAACGGGCGCCCCGGAGGCCATTCTCACCGCCAAGCACAACCTGGAAATGGCGGGCATGAAGATCGAGAACCTCAAATTTGACGCCCACATTTTCAGAAAAGAAATAAGCGAGTTCCTGTTCAAGGGCGTTAAACAGGAGGACGGTTCCCTCATATTCTATCTCCCGGAAGATATGCCCGCTCTGTCCAGGGACGACGGAAGGACCTGGCGGATCAAGGTTGGCAATAGACCCCTCACGACAGATGCCCTCCTCATGACGGGCGGTGGAGCAGTGGTCGGAGATATTCCGAAAGGTCTGCCCGCCCTTTCCGTGCCCCGTCTGGATTTGGGCATCATGCTGCACCTTTTTCCTTTCGCCGCAATCATATCGCTCCTGGGGTTTATGGAGGCCATCTCCATTGCCAAGGCCATGGCCGCCAAGACCGGCCAGAGGCTTGACCCGAACCAGGAACTTATCGGCCAGGGGTTGGCCAATATCTGCGGAGCCTTTGGGAAAAGCTACCCGGTTTCCGGTTCCTTTTCACGCTCCGCGGTCAACCTCCAGGCAGGGGCCGTGAGTGGTCTCTCCAGTGTCTTTACCAGCCTGATGGTAGTCATTGTGCTCATGTTTTTCACGCCGCTCCTGTACCACCTTCCCCAGTCGGTCCTGGCAGCGGTCATCATGATGGCCGTGATCGGGCTGGTGAACGTCTCCGGTTTTGTCCATGCATGGGAGGCCCAGTGGTATGACGGGGCGATTGCCATAATCTCCTTTTTTCTGACCCTCGCCTTTGCACCTCACCTGGAAAAGGGCATCGAAGTGGGTGTGATCCTTTCTCTTCTGGTTTTTCTTTACAAGAGCATGCGGCCCAAGGTGGCATCGCTCGCCAGGAGAGAAGACATGGCCTTGCGCGACGCCGGCACCTTTGGACTCAGGGAATGCGAATACATGGCCCTGGTGCGGTTTGACGGCCCGCTCTTTTTCGCCAATGCCAGTTATCTGGAAGACCGCATCACCGAACTCATGAGAACCAAACCGCACCTGAAGCATATCGTCATCGTGTCCAACGGGATCAATGATATGGATTCCTCGGGAGAGGAAGGCCTTTCTCTTTTGGTAGACAGAGCAAGAAGCGCCGGCATCGATATCTCGATGAGCGGGGTAAACGAATCTGTCATGAAAGTCTTGAAAAGAACCCATTTTCTCGAAAAAATCGGGGAGGATCATCTGTTCTCCACGATGGAAAGTGCTATCAGCACCAACTACACCAAGACACACGCGGAGGCCCTGGAGGAAAAGTGCCCCCTGCTGGTTGCCTTCCCGAAAGGGGAGTGAAACAAACCCCAATCAACACGAAACAAGAGCTCAGGGAGGTAGAAAATGTCTGTCATATCCCTATTCAGCGGCAGCTTTTGCAAAAGCGAGCAGGTGATAGGAGAACTGCTCCCCCGCACAAAATATACATCCATTTCCGATGATGATATGGTCGCGGAGGCTGCAAAGATCTCCGGCCTGGCCGAGAACAGAATTGAACGTGTCTTTTCAGCAAAGACATCGGTTTTCAACAGATTCACCCATGAAAAAGAGAGATCTATCTCCTACCTGAAACTTGCGCTGGCTCAAACCCTCTCGGAGGACAATTTACTGATCACCGGTTTTTCGACCCACCTCATTCCCAGAGAGATAAATCATGTTCTCCGGGCCTGCCTCATTGCCGAAATGAAGTTTCGAACGGCGCTTGCCGTGGAACAGCAGGCTGTATCCCCCAAAGAGGCAGCCAAACTGATTCATAAACAGGATGAGGACAGGGCCTCCTGGGTGGATAAACTGACAGGTTCGAAAGATCCCTGGGACCCTTCCCACTATGATATTGTTATTCCAATGGATAAAATGACCGCAGAGGAAGCGGCGGCCCTCATCGAAGAAAACCTGGCCAAAGACATTGTCCGATCCAGCGACGCATCCAGGAGAGCCGTGGAGGACTTTGTGTTGACAGCCCATGTGGAGGTTGCGCTTGCCGAAAAGGGACACAATGTCGGTGTGAAGGCCAAAGACGGGTCGGTCGAAATAACTATCAACGAGCACGTTCTTGCATTAGGAAAACTCGAAGAGGAGCTGAAATCAATCGCGGAAAAAGTCCCGGGCGCAAAATCCGTCAATACCAGGGTCGGGAAAGATTTCTACCAGGCGGATATTTACCGCAAATACGATTTCGAAATGCCTTCTAAAGTCCTGCTGGTGGACGACGAGAGAGAATTTGTCCAGACCCTTTCAGAGCGGTTGCTTATGCGAGACATGGGATCTGTTGTTGCTTATGACGGCCAGTCAGCGCTCGACCTGGTCCACGGCGATGAGCCGGAAGTCATGATCCTTGATCTTCGAATGCCCGGAATCGACGGCATAGAGGTCCTGCGGCGGGTCAAGAAGTCCAAGCCCGCCATCGAGATCATTATACTCACCGGCCACGGCTCCGAGGCCGACAGGGAAATTTGCATGGAACTCGGTGCTTTTGCGTATCTCCAGAAGCCGGTGGACATTGATGTGCTCAGCAATACCCTGAAAAAGGCGAATGAGAAGATCAGGCAGAAGAGACTTGAAAAGACTTAAGCCAAAATTCTGGAATTATCGTGACGTGGCGGCGGGCGACCGCGGACACCCCTTCAACTTTCGCCGGATGTGGAAATTGACAATCTCCCTTACGGCCGGCGTAGCACTGATCCCGCTCATTTCACTTGCCATAGTCGACTACCAGGTAACCCAGCGATCCATAGAATCAGAGAACCTCCTCCGCACCGCTCGTCTTGTTTCCAATATCGGCCGAAGCATATCCTTTTTCTTTACCCAGCGCAGGGCCGCACTGGATTTTGTCGTGAAAGAATATGCGTTCAAGACCCTGAATGAACCCGGGACACTTGAGGACGTACTGCAGAATCTGAAAATCAGTTTTGGCGGGATCACCGACATCGGCCTCATTGATCCGATGGGCAATCAGAGGAACTATGTGGGACCGCACAAACTTCTCGGAAAGAATTACAGCGAACAGGATTGGTTCAAAGAGGTATGCAAACGCGGCGTCTATATCAGTGATGTTTTTCTGGGATTCAGACAGCTCCCCCACATAGTCATCGCGATCAAGCGCACTCTGCCGAATGGTTTTTTCTATGTGCTCAGGACAACACTTGACACCGCTATGCTTGATGATCTCTTGTCGGGCCTTGAGCTTGCAGGAAAGGGTGATATTTTTATGATTAACCGGGAGGGCACGCTTCAGACGCCTTCCCTCTATCATGGCAAGGTCCTCGATAAAATATCCCTGTCCGTCCCGAAATATGCCCCAAAAACGCGGGTGTTTGAGGGCAAAAATTTGGATAACGCTCCGATCATAATTGGTTACCGATACATCTCCGAAACGCCCTTTATTCTCGTCGTGGTCAAACACAAGCGGGAACTCATGAGATCCTGGAACGAGACCCGTATGGAACTCCTGTTGTTCCTGACCGCAAGCATTATCCTCATCGTCGGCGTGGTCATCGGTGTGTCCACCTACCTCATCAACAAGATCTATTGGGCGGATCAGGCCCGCATAGCTACTCTCCACCAGGTGGAATACAGCAACAAAATGGCATCCGTAGGCCGCCTGGCCGCGGGAGTGGCTCACGAGATAAACAACCCGCTGGCTATTATCAATGAGAAAGCAGGGCTTCTCAAGGACCTGATCACTTTCAAGAAAGAATACAAAGGTAATGAGAAACTCCTCGGCCTCGCTGACTCAATCCTGTCATCCGTGAAAAGGGCCAGCACCATCACCAAGCGCCTCCTGAGTTTTTCAAGGCATTCGGAGATACGCATTCAGAATATTGCGTTGAAAGAGGTGATTGAGGAAGTGCTGAGCTTTTTTGAAAAGGAGGCTGAATACAGGAGCATCTCGATCTCCCTCGAGGCCGCGGAAAATATCCCGGCAATCGAAAGTGACCGGGGGAAGCTCCAGGAAATCTTCCTCAATCTCTTCAACAACGCCTGTTCAGCGATGGAAGACGGCGGACATTTAGATATCCGGATAAAGAGGAAAGATGTTAATGACGTCCTGGTTACCGTCGCCGACGATGGATGCGGCATTCCCAAAGAAGATCTGGAGCGTATATTCGAGCCATTTTTTTCTACCAGGACCAAGATGGGAGGGACAGGACTCGGATTATCCCTGACCGCAAACTTTGTACGGGAATTGGGCGGCAAAATCAGCGTTGAAAGCGAACCGGGCAAGGGAACCACCTTCACCGTTACCCTCCCTGTCAAGATGGAGAGAAAGGAGGAAACGACCCATGCGAATTCTGCTGATAGACGATGAAGCAGAACTGGTCTCCACCCTGGCTGAAAGGCTGTCCATCAGAGGGATTGACGCCGACTGGGTGTGCAGCGGAAAAGACGCTCTCAAGAAAATTGAAGGGGCCTCATACGATATTGCCGTGGTGGATATCAAGATGCCGAAGATAGGAGGCATTCAACTCAAGAGAATGATGGCAGAAAAAAACCCGGGTATGAAGTTCATTTTTATGACGGGTCATGGATCGGAAGCAGACTTTAGAGCGGGTTCTGAAGAGGCGGGAGCGGATTATTACCTCGTAAAGCCGGTGGATATTGAGGAACTGATGACAAAAATGAAGGAAGTGCTTGAAAAATGAGGAGCGAGAAAATGAACAAGCAATGGGAAATAGTCGGCAACGAAGGCTTCAGATTCTTCGGAAAGATGAATGCCTCCATATCCCATGAAGTAAAGAATATCCTTGCCATCATCAATGAAATTTCAGGGCTTCTGGAAGACCTCACCTCCGTGGTGGAAAAGGGTGTGCCCATTGAGCCGGAAAGACTCAAGGCCCTGGCCGGAAAAATCCAGCAGCAAGTCCGACGGGCGGACGGGATTGTGAGAAATATGAATACGTTTGCGCACACCGTTGATGAAGCAAAAAAGACGGTGGACGTAGGGGAAATTCTGGCGTTTATGGCAACCCTTTCCGGAAGACTCGCATCGATGAGAGGAGTGGAGGTCCAGGTCACCCTGTCCGAACATCCCGTCACCATCACCACGAATCCCTTCCTGCTTGAAAATATTATCTGGCTGAGCCTGGATTTCGCCATGAGCCTGGCGAATGAAGAAAGGACTGTCCGGTTGATTCCCGAGGCCGATGAAGGAGGAGCAATCATCAGATTTACGGGACTCAAGGCAATACCCGCCGACCAGGCGTCCAGGTTTCCGGCCGATGGAGAAAATGCGCTGATTCAGGCCTTAGGTGGAAAGATCGCACTGGACCAGGACATCCGCGAAATTATACTGTGCCTGCCGGAAACTCACGAGCAGTGAAGGAGCCGCGCCTTTCGTCCGCTTAGAAAAAATGAGCGTTCTGACAAAGGCCCTGATGATCCGTCTGTTTTACAGGTTGTAAGAATATCCGACACCCTGAGCAGGGACTACCGGGAAACATCCCGAACCACCTATCCTTTTCCAACCATTCTTCAAGAAGTTACAGCATGTTGTCGTCATTCCGTCTATTGGCATGTTCGTTGCTGTAGTGAAAAGGACTGGACAGATGAACTCTGGAAAGGAGGTCCCCTGTGAATAAAACGACCGTCAAGGAATTAATGGTCCCTCTTGGGGAATATCCGACCGTCTCAGAAGATGCGAGTGTTTATGAGGCGATATCGGCGCTGGAGAAAGCACAGGAGGAATTCGACAAGACCAGGTACCGGCACCGTGCGATCCTTGTTTACGATAGCAAGGAAAGGATTGTGGGCAAGGTGAGCCAGTGGGATTTGATCAAATCCCTCGAACCGAAATATGAAGCGTTCGGAGATATGAGAATGACGTCCCTTTCCGGGTTGTCTCCCTTGCTAGTCAAGTCCATGAGGGAGGGATTCAGACTATGGCAGGATGATCTGGACGCCCTCTGCAACAGGGCAGCCGCCAAAAAGGTACATGACATTATGTACCGGCCCACGGAAGGTGAGAAGGTGGAAGAAGCTGCGACACTTGGCGAGGCCCTGCATGCATTTGTCGTAGGACGTCATCAGTCCCTTCTCGTTACAAGGGGAAAAGAGATTGTCGGCATCTTGAGGCTTACGGATATGTTCAAACTGCTCTGTGAAAAGATAAAATCATCCAAAACGTAGGGAGTGCCCATCACAATCATAGATTTTATGCGCGAGTGAGTTTCCAATCCATAAATGAGATATTTTTTACAAGATCAAGAAAATCAAGAGATTACGTGGAGGCGTACTGTGATAGTACGCCGCACAAGTGATCCCGCAGATTGACGCCGAGATTGTGAAAAATAGCCATTTATGGATGGAAACCAGGGAGAGAAAGGATGGAATACGATAATACGGGAGGAGAGCAGAAGAAGAGGAGCAGCCTGCTTTCGAACAAGCTTCTTTGGATTGTTGTAGGGGCGGTTATTTTCGTGCTCATTGGTTTTGTTATGCCCACGCCTCAAAGCATGGTGGATCTGGTGAGGGAGCATGGATTTGGGAAACAGATGATTAAATGGCACGTGGCAGGCGACATGAATCAGGCCGCCTGGAAAATGAAACTCGTGCTCGGCATGATTCCCATGGCTATCATATACTTCGCCACGGAGGCGCTGCCCATTGGGCTGGTGGGTATCCTGATGCCCACGCTCGCCTACTTCTTTCACCTGCTGCCCACAAAGATGATCGGGAAGACTTTTGCAGGCGACGCGCCGCTTTTTCTCCTCGGTGTCCTTGCGATGGGCGTCACCGTTATCAGCGTCGGGCTTCACAAAAGACTCGCAACATGGATTCTGGGCTGGACCAGGGGCTTTGCCATGCCCATTATCGTCCTCTGTGTTTCCATGTCCGTACTGGGCTCCTTTATTTCCGCCCACGCCATGGCGGCCTTTATGGCCCCTGTCATGGCCGCGGTATACATGGGAGCCGTTTCCGCCGGCAACAGAGAAGGCGCCATCATCCATGATCCTCAATTGGCGAAACTCCTGCTCTTCTCGCTCTGTTTTGCGCTGAACGTGGGTGGCGTGGGATCTCCCGCCGCCGGTGGGAGGAACGTCATCATGATGGGATTCTGGTCCGACTACAATGTTCCCATGAGTTTCGGCCGGTGGATGACGTACGGGCTCCCCCTGGCGCCGATACTGGGTCTGGCCGTCGCCCTCTATATGTTGCTCGCTTTCAAGGGAGTGAAGACCAGAGACCTGACGCCCGGTCTCGTGGCCATAAAAGAAGAAACCAGACGGATGGGCGCGATGAGCCGTGCGGAAAAGATCACCCTTGGAATGATGCTGCTGATACTCTTTCTCTGGATCTTCGGCGGGCATGACCTGGGTCTCGGAGGTCCGGCCCTGCTCGCCCTCATCATTCCCGTGGTTTTCCGGATCTCAGACTGGAAAAGGATTCTCGGCGGGATATCCTGGGATGCATGGTTCATGTATTGCGGTGCACTCACCCTCGGCGCTCTTCTCAAGGAATCAGGCGCTGCCCTATGGATGGCTCAGGTCTTCCTCAAGACCCTGAGTTCGCTGGACCTGGGAAAAGGCCTGGGGCTCTGGATCGGGATGAGTTTTTTTTCCGGCTTAATGACAAACTTCATGTCGGACGCGGGTACCACGGCCCTCCTCGGACCCATCGCCATTCCAATGGGAATCATGAGCGGCGTCCCCGGGGAACCCTGGGCTATCGGACTTGCCACGGCTTTTGCCACATCGTTTGCCCACTTCCTTATCGTGGGCACCCCGAACAATGCCATCGTCTACGGCCTGGGACTCTACCCTGATACCGGCAAGAGGATGATAAGTCCCATCGATTTCGTGAAATACGGGTTTCTCCTGTGGGTCATTTCCCTGGGCCTTACGTGGGTAGTGGAATTTATGGTATTATACCGTATAATAGGATTCCCTGAAGGGATCATTGGAACCGCAAAGGGGGTCCTCATGACCATCAGTCATTGAGACGAAGGGAGATCAGCCCATGAAAAAAAGGATACTCCTCGTGGACGACGAAAAGGACTTTGTGGAGGCCCTGGCCGAGCGTCTCAGAAACAGGAACCTCCATGTAACATCCGCCTTCAACGGAGAGGAAGCCCTGAAGGTGCTGAAAGAATACAATTTCGACGTGGCGATTGTGGACGTAAGGATGCCCGGTATGGACGGCATAGACGTATTGAAGGAAATCAAGAAACTGAAGCCGCTGACGGAGGTGCTCATGCTGACCGGACACGGAACCGTGGAAACGGCAATTGAAGGCATGAAGCACGGCGCATTTGATTACCTGATGAAGCCCTGCGAGATCGGCGCCCTCCTGGAAAAGATCCAGAAGGCTTCCGAGCGCAAGGCGGAACAAGAGGAGAGGATCAGGCGGGCAATGGCGGAAAAGCTCTCCACTTCACCCTTGAGCGTGCTCGAGTGAGGGAAGCGACGGCCGCACGCCTGGATTGCATTCCGGACCGGAAAAGAATAAGGTAGTGCCCACCTGCAAACACCTTTTGGGCACGATCAAGCTTCCAATTCCGAAAAGAGGAGAGAGGGATATGATTGCTCCAATAGTCATGCTGGTAGACGACGAGGTCCCCTTTCTGGAGACCATGAAGAAACGTCTGGAGAAGAGAAATCTTACCATTATCACGGCTTTCAGTGGGGAAGAAGCGCTGAAGACCCTTGAATCGCATCAGAATACGGATGTTGTTATCCTTGACGTCAAAATGCCCGGCATGGACGGCATTGAAACCCTGGGCAGGATACGCCGTGCCTTTCCCCTCATAGAGGTTATCATGCTTACCGGACACGGCACCATAGAATCGGCTATTGAAGGAATGAAATTGGGAGCCTTTGATTACCTGATGAAACCATGTGAAATAGAACAGCTTATGGCAAAAGTAAACGAAGCCAAGCAGAAAAAGCGAGATCACGAGGAGAAGATCAGAGAAGCCCGCGTCAGGGAAGCCCTCTCCGGGCACGGGCTTGAATAGATACCAGGTCCTGAATCTTCCGATGCAGCCTTCCGAGGGATTACCATGTGGTCCAAAATCAACCTGAGAACCAGAGTCTATACGATCCTTTCACTTCTTGTGCTGATCACCCTTCTGGGAGGCATTGTCATGGTCCGGTATACCTACCGGATGCAGGAACTGGTCAACCGGATTATCGACAAGGATATTGCAGCTCTTGAAGCGGCTGAAGAGCTTGAACTCGATCTTACCATCCAGAAGGGCTTCGTTTCGTATTATTTCATTGATGGTAATCCGGAGTGGCTGGAAAAGCTGAAAGAACATCGCCGAACCTTTAAGGCGCAAGTTGAAAAGACTCTTTCTCTCGCCCGATCAGAAGAGCAAAAACGGATTATTGCAGAAATCGAAGTGAATTACGCCCAATATGTCACATCAAAGGAAAACGTGATCCAACTCTATAAGGCAGGGAAAAGAGAAGAGGGAGCGGATCTCCACGAAACACTGCGACCGGCTTTTTCCCGGATCCTTGACCTGTGCAGGAAGTATAAGAATCTTTCTAGGGAAAATATTCGGGTAGTCGAACAGCGAAGCTCTATCCAGGCCGAGAAGCTCAGGATCGTCGCCGCGACAGCCGTGTTGATCGTCCTGTTCCTGGGCATACTCCTGGCATTCGTACTCGTGCACGATATTCTGGAACCGGTGCGCCGGCTGGCCCGGGAGACCCTCCATGACAGCCGATCGCGCCCGTCCGAAGACGATGTCAGCGCCCTGAAAAAGAGCGTCCATGGTCTGATCAAAGAATACGATCACACCTCTTTTGAACTGGAGAAAAGCAGGGAATATCTCTTGCAATCAGAGAAGATGGCCATGGTAGGAAAGCTAGCGGCAGGCACGGCGCACAGTATCCGTAATCCCCTGACGTCCGTGAAAATGCGCCTGTTCTCACTGGAACGCAATCTGGATCTGAATGGAGCCCAACAGGAAGACTTCACTGTCATTTCAGAGGAAATAGGACACATCGACAATATTTTGCAAAACTTTCTTGAGTTCTCGCGTCCGCCTCGACTGAAATTGCAGATGATCTCTCCATCAGAGGTGGTGGATCAGGCCGCACTCCTGTTGCGGCACAGGCTTGAATCCTGCAACGGCACCCTTACCATTGAAAGGGCAAAGCCGCTTCCTGAAGTCAAGGCCGATCCGGAGCAATTGAAAGAGGCCTTTGTAAATATTTTTGCTAATGCGTGCGAGGCTGTGCCGGACAGCGTAGCGATCACCGTCAAGGAAGAAGAAAGACCTCTTGACGGTGGAAACCGGGCAGCAGTTATACGGATCATGGACAATGGCCAGGGAATCCCGAAAGGCATTCGAGAGAAAGTCTTTGAACCTTTTTTTACAACAAGAGAAGAAGGGAGCGGCCTTGGCCTCAGTATTGTTGCCAGGATCATTCAGGAGCACGGAGGGAGCGTTACCATCGAATCTGAGGAAGAAAAAGGGACGTCTTTTGTCATTATGCTCCCCATAACATCTCAAAAGGAGTCTGTTGATGAGCACGATCCTGATCATTGATGACGACGATCAGTTACGCAAGAGTTTTGAAAAACTACTGCTGGAGGAGGGATACGAGGCAAAAGGCGCCGCTTCAGGGGAAGCAGGCCTCAAGTCTCTCTCATCCAACATCCCCGATCTTGTCATCCTCGACATGCGGCTCCCGGGAATGAACGGCTTTGATACGTTCAAAGCGATCCACCGGATCGAACCCAAGCTTCCCGTGATTATCATGACCGCATACGGAACAACGGAAACAGCCATCGAGGCAACCAAACTGGGGGCGTTTGATTATATCCTGAAGCCCTTTGAAATCCCGGATATACTGCGGGTCATAAAAGAGGCCCTTCGGGCAGGCCGTTTTATGCGCCTGCCGGTGGAGATAGACGTCACTCCGGATCAGGCCCTCCGGGATGCCATTATCGGCAAGAGCCGGCCGATGCAGGAAGTGTACAAGGCGATCGGCCGCGTTGCCCCCACCGATGCGACGGTTCTGATCCGCGGAGAATCCGGTACGGGCAAAGAACTGGTAGCCAGGGCAGTTTACCAGCACAGCGACCGATCGGACATGCCTTTTCTGGTGATCAACTGCGTGGCCATCCCTGAGAATCTTCTTGAAAGCGAGCTGTTCGGGTACGAAAAAGGCGCTTTTACCGGGGCGTCGCATCGTCGTGTGGGCAAGATTGAGCAGGCCAACAGGGGGACCATTTTTCTGGATGAAATCGGGGACATGCCCTTCAGCATCCAGGCAAAGATCCTGCGCCTGCTTCAGGAAAGGAGTATTGAACGGCTTGGCGGTCGCGAAACCATCCCGGTGGATGTGAGGATCATCGCCGCCACCAACCGGGACCTGGAGGCCGCCCTTGCAGAGTCAAGGTTTCGGGAAGATCTCTATTACCGGCTCAAGGTGATTACCATAGCATTGCCGCCGCTTCGCGAACGCGCGGAAGACATTCCTCTCCTTTCGGAGTACTTTCTGGCACTCTTTGCCCGTGATGTCGGAACAAAAAATCCACGCATCACCAAGGAAGCGAAAGCCATACTCTCCAGCTACTCCTGGCCCGGCAATATTCGTGAGTTGGCCAACACCCTTAAGAAGACATTGATTTTCAACCGCGGTGCGCCCATATCCAGTGAAGACATCATCAATGCCCTGAGCGGCAAGACGACAGGATTTGAGAAGAGCATGGAGATGAGCGATCAGGCCTTGCGAAAATGGGTGAGACAGATTTTGACCGATCAATCTGAGGAACACCTTTTTGAAACCTGCGTGGACCGCTTTTCCGGGATTCTCATCGCCGAGGCATTAAACATGACTTCCGGGAACCGATCACAGGCCGCCAAACTCCTCGGTCTTTCCCGTCCTACCCTTCACGCCAAGATAGACAAATATCATCTCAGACTTGCAACGGCCGTCGCTGAGGAATAGCATCCCTTCAATCTGCAGGAACAAGATCCGGCTGTCTCCCCCCTCACCCCCTCTCAGGGGACTTCTTTACACAATGTAAAAGAAGCCGACATCCCGCCTTCGAACAGACAAGATTCTTTAGTATTTTTTTGACGTATTTTCAATGAATTATACAGATCGGTCATAGCCGGAAATATGGCATGAGCTTTGCTCTTTTCATTCAGCAGGACGCAGGCCTACGCGCCTGCCCGACATCGATCCTAAGCGTACAAGCCTAGGATCGTGTCTATGCACAAAAGGAGGTACCCATGGATACATCCAAAGAAAGAGCAAAATACATTCCCGGAACATACGCAAAACCCGGACCGGGGGCAGCAGAGATTGCAGACAGGTACATACGGGAGTGGGACCAGGCGCGGCTTGAGAGACAAAATGCCGTCCCTGGCGGCAAAATTCCGTACACCATTTGCTTTTCTCGAAAGATAGGCGTTGGTGCTCTGGAAATTGCGGAGATCCTGGGAAATATGCTCGGTTTTCGCGTGGTCGATCGTCAAATTGTGGAACATATCGCCGCCCATGCCCAGTTGAGAGAAAAAACCGTCGACCTGTTTGATGAAGGGTATCCCGGCAGGATGAGAGAACTCCTGTCCCTCGCCTTCGGCGAAAAGGCTTTCATCGAAAGCGACTATACGAGGCACCTCTTTGCGACCCTTTTTTCTCTGGGAGGTCTGGGATCCAGTATTATCGTGGGTCGCGGCGCTCATTTGTTGCTGCCGCGCGAGAGGCTATTGGCCGTAAGGATTATCTGTTCGAAGGAATACCGGGCTGAACGATTGGCGCGTATTCTGAATATTGAGACCGAAGAGGCAAGGGGCAGGCTTGATCAGATAGACAAGGAACAGAGGGACTTTTTCAAGAGAACATACAGTAAGAAAGACGCGTTGCCGTATGAGTTCGATATGGTCATCAACTGTGATTATATCAACAAACCAACATCGGTTGCGCAGATTATCGCAACCGCGTTTGAAGAAAAATTTGAAACCATTCCTGACGACCGGCGCTAGCCATATGGCCGGCAGGAAAGGAGGTACGCCATGTCATCCAATTTCAAAATTCTGCTTCATAGAAACGACGATAATCTTCACATGAAACTGTCCGGAGACTTTGACGGGACCTCCGCATATGAACTCCTGAACCACATTGGCAAGTCCTGCCTTAAATTCACGACGATCTTTATCCACACGGATTGTTTAAAAAAGCTGATACCTTTTGGTTTAGGCGTGTTCAAAAACAACCTGAGCAACGTAAACGCAAAAGACACACATATTATTTTTACCGGAGAGAATGCGTCCCGGTTTTCCTCCCGCAGCCTTGATTATAACTCAGGAGCAAAGGAGAAACACTGACATGCCGGGAAATAAAGGAGAAAAGACATGCTCGTCATGGACTGGATGAGTAAACCCGCCATCACAGTGGATCAGAATGATTCGTTGATCAATGCTATGGATGTGCTGAAGCAAAACGACATCATGATGCTGCCTGTGATGAAAGGCAACGAGCTGGTCGGCATCGTTTCAGACAGGGATATCAAAAAATCCTTCGCTTCCAGCGTCAGCCCTCTGGAGGTACATGAACTTTTTTACCTCATGGCGAGAGTGAAGGTCAAAGACATTATGAGCAGGAACCCGATCGTGGTGCCCATAGATTACACCATAGAAGAGACGGCCGAAGTACTTCTGATTCACAAAATTTCAGGGGTTCCCGTCCTGGACGATAAAGACGGGCTTGTGGGCGTCATAACGCAGAGGGATATCTTCAAGGCACTTATCTCCCTCACCGGAATCAGAAAACGCGGCATTCAGTTCGCCTTCGTGTTGGAAGATCGTCCCGGCTCTATCAAAGAGGTTGCCGATGTTATCAGAAAATACAGCGGGAGAATGGTCAGTATCCTGAGCAGCTACGAGCGTGCGCCTGAAGGATACAGGCTCGTCTATATTCGCGCATACGGAATTGACCGCGCCAACCTTGGTTCACTCAAAATAGCACTCAAAGAAGCGGCAACTGTGCGATACGTGGTGGATCATACGGAAAATAACAGGGAAGTTTACCTGGAAAAAGAGGACGTGCCTGTTCTCGAGCGAGAACAAGATGCTTACGCATAAGAAATACATATCGATCCCTTTCAGCAAGAAAAAACTCGGGAAAAGAAACAGATCTCTTTCCATCCTCTATAACATGAGCGAGCTCCTGTCCACGTTTACGGACAGACGGAGGCTTTTGAACGGTGCATTGGAAAGAGTGCTGGAGGATTTTGATCTGGAGGCCGGCAGGATTTATCTCGTGGAAGAAAACGGCAGGCATCTCTTTCTTGCAGCACATTCGGGAATCGAGACATCCGGGCTTGAAAAAATGGACCTGGACGAAGGCTTTTCGGGAAAGGCGGCCAGAACAAAATCGTTCATCGCCCAGTATGTAACAGACCTGAAAGACAAGAAGAGAAGATCCCTGCTCGAAAACAGAGGCTTCAAGATCATCATTTGCGTCCCGTTGATGACCATGAACAGAGTCATAGGAGTCATGAACCTTGCATCAAGCCGGTCCATCGAACTGGACCAGGAAAAGGTCGACATCCTCACCCAGGTGGGCAACCAGATTGCGGTCGCTGCCGAGAACGCACGACTCAACAATGAGCTCCAGGAAAAAATCCGCCACCTGGATCAAAAGAAGGAGATGATTAAATACTTTGCATATTCCATGGCACATGATCTGAAGAGTCCGGCTATCGGCATACATGGTTTTTCAAGGCGTCTCAAGGAACATAGCGGCGGAAATCTCAATGCAAGAGGAACAAAGTACTGTGATGAAATCATCAGCCTGGCGGACCATATGGTCATGCTTCTTGACCAGATGAATCAGTATATCGCCACCAAAGAAGCACCGTTCCATTTTGAGTGTATCAGACTGCACGAGATTGCCGACACGATATTTTCCGAATTTGCCGTCCGCCTGGAGGAGCGAAGCATAAAGGTGTTAAAGCCTGCCTCCAATCCGGAAATCATCGGCGACAGGGCCTCTCTCCTGCGGGTCTTTAGAAACCTCATGGACAACGCCCTCAAGTATGGCGGCAGCAAGATGCATGAAATCAAAGTGGATTACGAGCAGGATGAAAGGTTCCATATCCTGGCGGTGAGCGATGACGGAACGGGCATCGAAGACAAGGACAAGGAAAAGATATTCAACGCGTTCAGCAGAAACGGCACATCCAGAGGTACAGCGGGGTCCGGATTGGGCCTGGCAATTGTAAAGGAGATAGCCGCGAGGCATGGAGGCCATGCCTGGGTGGAAAATGGAACGGCACGGGGCGTGAGTTTCAACATTTCCATCGCCAGGGACCTGCAACCCGTTCCTTCCGCTTCACCGGTTCGCCTGCGATTTACTAACCAAAAATTCTCTCAGGCCGGAGAGGATTAAAAGAACGCATAGAAAGGAGCCCAAAAGATGTGGCAGACAAAATATAACGGAATCGCCGGCGTGGAAGAGGCGGTGAGGCAGTTTCTCCCTCCCTGCCAGGCACAGTGCCCCATATCTGAAGATATTCAGAGGACTAATGTCTTGATCTCCCTCTTGCCGGAAGACCCCGATAAAGCAAGGGAAGGCATCATCCAGATAGGCGACTACCTTTTTGAGAAAAATCCGCTGTTTACCGTGTGCGGATATGTCTGCGGCCTGTGCGAACTTGCGTGCAACTACCGATCCAAAGGCGGAGCGATCAAAAGACGGCTTCTCAAAAGGTTCATAGCAGACACCTACACCGGGTATCTGGAAACAAAGGAAGAGTTCGATATTCGGAAACACAAGGAAAATGTGGCCGTTGTGGGCGGGGGACCAGCGGGGCTGTTCTGCGCCTACGACCTGAGCAGAAGGGGCTATCGCGCGACCATTTTTGAGGCGTCCGATCGTCTGGGGGGGGCGCTGTGGCTTATTCCCCGGTATCGCCTGCCAGAAGAGATACTGGCATCCGCTGTTGACAATATGGTGAGAATCGCCCGTATCGAGGTAAAATACGGCGCCAATGTGGGCGACGGCAAGTTGAGCCTTGAAAGGATAGCCGACGAGGGTTTTGATGCAGTATTCATTGCCAAGGGAACGCCGACACCGAGGACCCTGTCTTTTGACGGTGCGGAAGTATCAGGCCAGGATCTCTCCGGCGTCATGTATGGTCACACCTTTCTCTACGAAGTGAGCCACGGCAATATTCCGCCCCATTATTTCCAGCGAAAAAAAGTCATCGTCATCGGCGGAGGAAACGTGGCCTTTGACGTGGCAAGAACAGTGAGAAGGCTGGGCGGGGATACGACCGTGTTGTGTCTTGAATGTGAGGACAAGACTTCATCTGACGGCATCCCTGCTGATTCTGAAGAAATACGGGGGGCATGGCAGGAAGGAATAAGGATTGTCTATTCCCGGGGAGTCAGCAGGATTTTCGGGGAAGGAGAGCGGTTGAAAGCCATCGAGTGCCCCAGGTGTACAAGCGTCTTCGACGAACGTGGTTTCAATCCCCAGTTCGACGTTTCCGACCGTATCCGGCTGGCAGGGGATATCTTGATCGTTACTGTAGGCCAAGGACCTGACAGGACGTCGCTGCAAAAGGATGACCTGCTGGACGAAAGGGGCAGGCTTGCCATTGATCCGCTCACACTTCAGAGCCTCAAACGGCAGAATGTCTTCATTGGCGGGGACTTGCGGAAAATTGGGTTCATGGCGGAGGCCATGAAGGACGGCCTCACGGCCGCCGAATCCATTGTCCGTTTTCTCGCTGGCCAGGACCTGAAAGAGGGCAGGAAGAGAGACTATCAGGCCCAGGACATTCCCCTGAAGAGACTGTACCAGACTGAACCCGAAATCCTCTGGATACCGCCGGAAAAGAGAATGCATTTTCAGCTGTATGAAAGAGGGTTCACCCTGCAGGAGGCCGTGGAGGAGGCAAGAAGGTGCCTCTGCTGCGGGCCCTGCATCTCCTGCAAGGCCTGCGTTTCCGTAGGCATTCAGGAGTCGTTGCCGCTTGTTGAGGTCAATCAGGACAGATGCTGTGGATGCGGTATCTGTGTTTCAGCCTGCTTTTACGGTGCAGCCGAGCTCAGGATTGCCGATAACCGGTTGGTTTCCACCATTGATACCTTCAGGTGCAAATCCTGCGGCATGTGCGTGGAGGCATGTCCGTCAGGCGCCAGGCGGCTGATTGGAGACAAAACCGAGAATGAGGTCAGGAAAGTCTGCGCATCGCTTTAGAGGCTGCAAGGAGGACGAAGATGGAAGCATTTGATCCGAAGGTGGTGTGTTTCTCTTGCGATTTCGGGTGGGGCTATGTGTCAGGACACGAAGCACTTGCCCCCCGGATGGAAAATTGGATACCCGTCACGTGCAGTTCAAAGGTCGACAGCGTATTCATCCTTGAGGCATTTGAAAAAGGAGCTGACGGTGTTTTGATACTTGGCTGTCCGGAAGGACGCTGCCACTTTGAAGACGGCAACTTCCGAACGGAAAAAAAGGTCTATCTCCTGCAGGAGGTCCTGCAGGCCTATGGCATAGAAAAAGAGAGACTGCGCATGGTCCTTTCCAATGATTCAGGGGGAGAACGAATCCCGGAGCTTGTCGGGGAAATGAAACAGGCGCTTATCAAACTGGGACCGATAAAGAAAGGATAAGAAAGGGGGTAAGCCGATATGGCCGAAAAACCAAAAATAGCCATATGCTGGCTCGCATCCTGTGCCGGATGTGACGAGGCGGTGGTTGATCTGAACGAAGCACTGTTGGATGTGGCAGCGGGTGTCGAAATCGAACTGTGGCCGGTGGCAACGGATTTCAAATATGAACACCTGGAATCCATGGCGGATGAAGAGCTTGCCCTGGGTGTCCTGCACGGTGCCGTGAGAAATTCCGAGCAGGAGGAAATCGCGAAACTCATGAGGGCCAAATCAAAGGTAATCCTGGCCTTCGGCTCCTGCGCGTGCTTCGGCGGCACCGCCGGTCTGGCCAATTTCAGGACCAGGGATGACATCATGAACTGGGTGTACCTGGACTCCCCGACCGTGGTAAATCCCGAGGGCAATCTCCCCCGGACGGAATCCCTGGTAGACGGGAAGTCCTTAACCCTTCCTGAATTCTATGACCACGTGTACGCCCTGGACCAGATCATCAATATCGACTATTACCTTCCAGGCTGCCCGCCGCCTCCGGATCTCATCCTGAACGGGATCAATGCGGTCATTTCGGGGGACCTCCCGCCGAGGGGATCGAGCCTCGCGCCGCGGACCGCCCTCTGTGACACCTGTACGCGAAACAGGACAAAGCCCGAAAGACTCGAAATAAAGGCAGTGAAGAGAATTCACGAGATCGAAGCCGATCCTGAGGTGTGCTTTCTCGCGCAAGGAGTGATTTGCCTGGGATTTGCCACCAGGACCGGTTGCGGGGAGACCTGCATCAGGGTGAATACCCCTTGCAGGGGCTGCTTCGGGCCGGTCCCGGGTGTGTCGGATTCGGGAGCAAAAGCACTGTCCGCCCTGAGCTGCCTTGTCAAGGCAGGGGAATACGGCGATCCCAGAAAACTCATGGAATCCATTGATGATCCTGCAGGATATGTCTATCGTTTTTCACAACCCAGTTCCATCTTGGGGAGGAAACGGAGGGCGGAAAATGTCTAAGAAAATAACAATAAATCCCATCACAAGGCTTGAAGGGCACGGGAAAATAGAGATATTCCTCGATGATGAGGGCAAGGTCGAAGATGCCTTCTGGCAGGTGGTTGAACTGAGAGGCTTTGAGAGATTCTGCCTGGGAAGACCTGCTGAGGAAATGACCAGGATAGCCCCGAACATCTGCGGAGTCTGCCCTTCGGCCCACCATATGGCGGCCACCAAGGCCCTTGATGCCCTGTACGGCGTTGAACCGACGCCCACGGCAACACTTATACGGCAGCTGGAATACAATGCGTTCGTAATCGAAGACCATTATATCCACTTCTTTTTCCTGGCCGCACCCGATTTTGTTGTCGGACCGGATGCCCATCCCGCAGTGAGAAATATCCTCGGATTGATCGACAAGGTGGGGAAAGAAACAGGGCTGAAAGTCATCGAGGTCAGGAAAAGGAACAGGGAGATCATAAAACATATCTTCGGCAAGGCCCCGCACCCGGAGGGCGGATTGCCGGGCGGTGTCCCCAGGAGGATCACCGAGGAAGATAGAAAATGGATCAAGGAAACGGCCGATTTCACGGTTGAATTTGCCCGGTATGCCTTGCTGCTCTTTAAAGAAGTCGTTCTTGGAAACGAAAAATATCTCGATCTGGTTCAGAATGAGGCGTACAAATTGAAGACGTCCTACATGGGGCTTGTGGACGAAAACAGGAAAGTTACCTTTTACGACGGGAAGGTGAGAGTCATAGATCCTGAAGGTGCCGAGTATGCCATGTTTGACCCGCAGGACTACATTGAACACATAGGAGAATGGGTGGAGCCGTGGACCTATGTCAAGATGCCTTTCCTGAGGAAAATCGGGTGGAAGGGATTGTCGGCGGGAGACGGCACCTCCCTTTACCGTGTCGGCCCCCTTGCGAGGCTCAATGTGTCTGACGGCATGGCTACACCGCTGGCCCAGAAGGAATATGAAGAGATGTTCAACATCCTCGGCGGCAAGCCTGCTCACAACACCCTCGCCATGCACTGGGCAAGACTCATCTGCGCACTCCAGGCAGCCGAACACAATCAGATGATCGCCTCCGACCCGTTCCTGACCAGCAGGGATATCCGAAACATGGATCTCCGCCTGCGCAGGGAGGGAGTTGGTTGTGTCGAGGCACCCCGCGGGACACTCTTTCACCACTACAAAACAGATCAAAACGGGATACTGACCATGGTCAATCTTATCGTTGCGACGCAGCACAATGCTGCGCCCATCTGCCTGTCCATAAAGGAGGCCGCTCGGGAATTTGTCAAAGGGCCTGACGTGAAGGAGGGCCTCCTGAATCGAGTGGAAATGGCTTTCAGGGCGTACGATCCCTGCCTTGCCTGTGCAACCCACGCCCTGCCGGGGGTCCTCCCCCTCTCCATACACATCAGGAATAAGAAGGGCGATCTGATCAGGACAATTGAACGACCGGAGACCACAATATGAAGGCATTGGTGCTGGGTATGGGCAATCCCATCCTATCCGACGACGGGGTGGGATTGTTTATTGCGGGCCGGCTTAAAGATCGTCTCAAGAACGTTGATGTCATGACGACCGCCATGGCCGGGCTCGACATCCTCGATCTGATCAGCGGATACGATCGCATATTCCTGGTGGATGCCTGTACAACCAAAGGGAGCACTCCCGGCGAGGTTGCAAAATTCTGCCATGAGGGAAATGGGTTTCTGCACCTTTTCTCCTCTCACGGTCTGAACTTTTTTGAACTCATTTCGCTGGGCAAGACATTGGGGCTCGAAATGCCCGAAGTGGGAGGAATTTACGGAGTAGAAATCGGCGATGAGGTCTGCTTCGGCCATGAACTGTCGCCCGAGCTGAAGACAAAGACGCGGTCGATCATTGAAAGAATCTGCGCGGATATTGAATCCTATCTTGCAACTGAGGAAATGAAATGAGTCTCTACAACCTGGACAAAATCTTTAAGGCCGAATCCGTTGCGATCATCGGGGCCAGCGATAAACCCGCGACGATCGGAAACATACTGGTCAAAAATCTATTCAGTCCTGTTTTCAAGGGAAAGGTCTTCCCGGTGAATCCCCGGAGTGATTCCATTCTGGGACACAGGAGTTATCCTTCCATAAAAGAGGTCCCTGAGCCGGTGGATCTCGCTGTCATTGCGACACCAATCAGTTCCGCACCCGGAATAATTCAAGAGTGCGTTGAAACAGGTGTGGGAGGAGCTGTCATCATCTCTGCAGGTGGAAAGGAAGTTGGTCAGGAAGGGAGAAAAATAGAAGCGAAACTGAAAGAGGAGGCTGAGAAGGGAGGGCTTCGCATCATCGGTCCCAACTGTATGGGAATCATGTGTGTCGAAAATGGCTTGAACGCAACCTTCGCAGCCCAGCAGCCGCTGTCCGGAAAATTGGCGTTTATCTCCCAGAGCGGCGCCGTCTGCTCTGCTGTCCTCGATCTCTCTTTACAGAAAGATGTGGGCCTACGCTACTTCGTAAGCACCGGGTCCATGCTCGACGTGGATTTCGGCGATTTGATAAACTACCTGAGTGGTGATCCCGATGTCAGCAGCATTATTCTCTACATGGAGAACATTACCAACAGCCGGAAATTCATGAGTGCGGCACGAGCGGTCTCGATGATAAAGCCCATTGTTGTGCTGAAGTCCGGACGATCAAAAGCGGGCGCAAGGGCAGCCTCTTCCCATACCGGAGCCCTTGCCGGTGAAGACGCGGTCTATGACGCCGCCTTCAAGCGAGCGGGCATAGTTCGGGTGGATACTGTTGAGGAGCTCTTTGACTGTGCAGAATTGATGGCCAAGCAGTCCTTGCCTACCGGGAAGGGTCTGGCAGTCCTCACAAACGGCGGGGGACCGGGGGTGATGGCAGCTGATGCAGCGGCGTTTTATGGCATTGATCCTGTCACCCTTGAAAAGGACACGATTGAAAAACTGGACAAATTCCTTCCGCCCTTCTGGAGCAAGGGGAATCCCATCGACATGATAGGCGACGCCACTCCTGACCGCTGGCGACGGGCATTGGACGTTTGTCTCCATGCAAAGGAAATCAACGGCCTGGTCGTCATCTATGTTCCTCAGCCCCTGAGTGAAGTCACCACCGTTGCCAGGACAATAGCAGATATGATCCGGGACAAAAGACATCCTCCCATTTTTGCGGTCTGGATGGGCGGAAGAGATGCGCAGCGGGGCCGGAACATCCTGAATGAGGCCGGGATCCCGACCTATGATACCCCGGAAAGGGCTGTCTCAGCGTTCAAATACATGTCCGCTTATGCCCATAACCTGGAAATGTCGCATGAGATACCGCGGAGACTGAAAAACGCCCTTGAATTCGACAACCAGGAGGCCGACGGAATTATTGCCAAGGCATTGAGAGAAGAGAGAGGGTTCCTGTCAGAATGGGAATCCAAGCGGGTCCTGAATGCCTATGGCATCCCATGCACCCCTACCGAGCCGGCCGGGACTCCCGGAGAGGCCGTCCGCCTGGCGAGAAAGATGAGGTACCCGGTGGTCATGAAGATCCTTTCTCCGGATATCATCCACAAGACAGACGCCGGTGGCGTCCTGCTCAGTCTCAAGTCCGACCGGGATGTGGAAGAAGCCTTCGAAAGAATTGTAAACAATGCCCGGAAGTACAACCCGAAGGCTGAAATCAGAGGAGTCACGATCCAATCAATGCTCAGTCAGCCGGATTATGAACTTATACTTGGCAGCAAGCAGGATTCCTTTTTCGGTCCCATAATCCTCTTCGGCATGGGAGGGATCATGGCGGAAGTCCTGGAAGACCGAGCCATTGCAATTCCTCCCCTGAACAGGCTGCTGGCCAAGAGGCTGCTGGAAGAGACGAAAGTGTCCAAGATGCTCAAAGGCTATCGGAACAGGCCCGGTGCCAATATGGAGCTACTCGAAGAAATCCTGATTCGCCTCTCCCAACTGGTCATTGACTTCCCCGAAATTATTGAATTGGACATCAATCCCTTAATCATAGCGGGAACTCAGTGCATAGCCGCGGATGCACGGATCATTGTCAAACCATCAGCGGTCCCCTCCCCTGAGCATCTGGTAATTAGTCCATACCCTGAACACTATGAGATGCAAACGACCACTTCAGGCGGGCGCAAAATCTTCGTCAGGCCTATCAAACCGGAAGATGCACCGCTCCTGGTAGACCTTTTCAACAGCCTTTCACGCCAGAGTATTTACTACCGGTTTTTCAGTCCCATGAAGAGACTGCCCCCGGATATGCTGGCCCGTTTTACCCAGATTGATTATGGACGGGATATGGCACTGGTGGCCCTTGACGGCGGCTCGTCTTCAGATAAGATGTTAGGAGTATCCCGCCTCATGAGTGACCCGGATGGAAAAAGGGCCGAATTCTCGGTGGTCGTCGGCGATCCCTGGCAAGGGAAGGGTATTGGGGTCGCACTGGCGGAAGCCCTTCTAAACATTGCCCGAAAACGCGGCATCGAATATTTGTGGGGCATGGTCCTGGCCGAAAACACCCAGATGCTCACCCTGGGGAAACACTTGGGTTTTTCAATCTCCAGGGACGTGCCTTCAAATCAGTACAAATTGGAGATAGACTTGAAATCCGGCCGCCCGGGAGATCGTTGGGAAAGCAGCCGAGAATGGGGCTAGTCCGGCTTCCCGAAAAATCTCCCCGTCTCTTTACATCCTGTAAAGAGTGCGGACACATGCCACGTCGAAACCCTCCTTTCACACTCCTGCATTAAACATACTATATATGTAATTTCAACTAGTTAAATATATACTCAGCCAATCTCATCCATGGCACACGCCTTGCTTAATTTGAACTGCAGAATGCCGCGGACGAACCTGCACCGAGACACTCAGAGAAAAAGCAGCTCAGGAGGAAAGTGGAAATGAAAAATATCAAGAGAATCATGGCGGCAATCGACCTCTCGGACTACTCAAAAGAGACACTTCGGTATGCGGCGGACCTGGCCGGAGAGCTGAAGGCCGACCTGATCGTCGTCAACGTCATCAACCAGAGAGATATCGATGCCTATGCAAGGCTGGCGCAAATGAACAGCACCTTCGGTGGAGAGGACTTCGTTGAAATGCGCAGACATGAGCGCTCAAAGAGAATCCAGGAATTGATAGGTGAGTGTCACTGTCAAACTATCCGGATAAAGACCGTCTTCCGAACAGGAGTTCCGTTTCATGAACTGATGGAAGCCGTCAGGGAGGAAGATATTGATCTCCTGATCATGGGCGCGAAGGGTCGAACCAATCTCAGAGACGTGCTTTTAGGTTCAACCGCTGAAAGGGCATTCCGCAGGTCGCCTGTGCCGGTACTCAGTGTGCGGAGCAAAAGTGAAGTAGAGGCGCTCAAGGAACTGCGGGCAGGCGATGAATTCGTTGCAGAAAACCGAAGCGAAAAGGAGATAGTGCGATGCTAGTCAAAAACTGGATGAGTAAAAAAGTCATTACCGTCGATGTGAATGACTCCATGGAAGAGGCCATGAGGTCTATGAAAGAAAAGGGGGTCCAAATGCTTCCGGTCATGAAAGGAGGCAAGCTCGTTGGGATAGTAACGGACCGGGATCTCAAGAAAGCATCCGCCTCTGATGCCACCACACTGGAAGTGCATGAGTTGGTGTATCTCATTTCAAAAATCAAGGTCAAGAACATCATGAGCCGTGACCCGATCACAATCCCTTTCAACTATACGGTGGAAGAAGCGGCCGAAATACTCCTCCACAACAAGATATCCGGCGCTCCGGTAGTTGACGATGAGGGAAAAATTATCGGGACGATCAGTAAAGAGGAGATCTTCAGGGTCCTCATATCCCTGACCGGCATAGAAAAACGCGGCGTGGAGTTCGCTTTCGAGCTGGAAGACCGCTCGGGCTCCATAAGAGAAGTGGCCGATGTGATACGGAAATACGGCGGCCGAATGGCGAGCATTCTGACCGCCTATGAAGGTGTGCCAAAGGGATACCGTAACGTCTATATCCGCATGTACGATGTTGACCGGCCGAAATTACAGCAGCTCAGGCGGGAACTCGCTGAAACCGCAACCGTGCTGTACATGGTCGATCATCGAGAAAACAAACGGGAAATATACTGAATGGGAAATAGTTTCACAATTCTGATAGCCGATCGAAATCCCCATATCAGGACCTTCTTGAAGCGCGAAATGGAAGCCGAGGGATACAGGGTCAAGCTTGCCAGGAACAGCAGCGAGGTACTGAAATGGGCCTTCGGGTCCTATCCTCTCCACCTCCTTATTATCGATGCTGACCTGCCTGATACGGATGGACTGGACACCCTGAGAAAATTGGAAGGTCGAATGCCCTCTTTGCCCATCATTGTTCATGGTTTTTCCTCCGACTACAGGAAAAACCATGAAATGCCAGGTACGGTCGTCTTTGTTGAAAAGATGGGGATGAGCGTAGAACGCTTGAAGGAAGTAGCCGCCGGGATGCTCCAACAGGCTGATCCGCGACGCTGAGAGACGTATGAAGATAAAAGCCTACCGCCAGGGGAAAACTCGAACAAGGCCGGATAGTGAAACAGGTGAACACTATTACCGTTCACTGACCAGGAGAATGGCATTGATCATCGTCCTTGTTTCCCTGGCCCCCCTGTTTCTGGTAAGCGGCATGATCCTGTACCAGTTCCGTGTCTCCTACCAGGAAAAGGTATATGACCACCTGGGTGAACTGATCCAGAAACACACGCAGAATATCGACAGCTTCCTGAAAGAGAAATTGGCCGATATCCGATTCCTGTCCGAGACCTTCGGGTTCGAAGATCTCAATGATGAGTCATTTCTCAGGGACAGACTGGAGGCCCTGCAGAGAGACTATGGCGCTGTTTTTGTGGACCTCGGGATCGTGAACGAACGGGGCCTGCAGGTCGCCTATGCAGGACCGTTTAAGCTGGAAAAAGCCATCTACTATGAGGCGGACTGGTTCAAAGAGGCCATGAAAAACCGCTATTTCATCAGCGATGTCTTTTTGGGGCTGCGCGGGCTTCCTCATTTCATAGTGGCCGTACGGGACAACTGGAAGGGCCGGGAATGGATTCTCAGGGCCACCATTGACTTCGTGGCCTTCAACGCTCTTGTAGAAAATATCCATGTAGGCAAAACGGGTTTCGCGTTCATCCTGAATACCGGCGGCGAACTGCAGACAAAACCATTTCAGGATATCAAGCCCAATAAGAAGGTCTATATGCATTTCCTTAAGAAGGGGGAGGTCAGGGGAAGAGCGATCAACGTTGTGGCGGGTCAAGATGCCTTCGGAAAGAAGAAGATATATGTTTCCACCTTCTTAAAGAATGGAGATTGGATGATGGTGTTCCAGCAGGATTCCTCCGATGCCTTTTCGGACCTCGGAAAGACCATGAACGTCACCATCGTAATCCTGCTGCTGGGTGCCCTCGGTATTGTAACAACGGCCCTGGTACTTTCCAGGATGATGGTCAACCGGATTGCCAGGGCCGACAGGGAAAAGGAAAGGATGAACGAGCAGATCATTCAAACCGGCAAGCTTGCCTCTGTCGGCGAACTCGCCGCAGGCATTGCCCACGAAATAAACAATCCTGTTGCCATCATGGTGGAGGAGGCAGGCTGGATAGAAGATCTGCTGGAAGAGGAGGAATTCCGGAAATCTCAGAACCTGGATGAATTTTCCAGGGCCCTCAAACAGATTCGGACCCAGGGAAAACGCTGCAAGCAAATCACCCAAAAACTCTTGAGTTTTGCACGGAAAACAGATCCACGGGTCCAGGACGTCCAGATCAACGACGTAATTACGGAAGTAGTCGAGCTCTCTGCGCAAAGGGCGAAATACGCAAAAGTGACCATCAATACCCGGCTCAAACAAAATCTTCCCCTCCTGAAGGCGTCCCAATCGGAACTGCAGCAGGTGCTGCTCAATCTGATAAACAACGCACTGGACGCCATGGAAAAGAACGGCGGGATTTTGAATATATCCACCCGGTTGCAAGGGGCGAATTTCATTATCGAGGTATCCGACAACGGACCTGGAATCCCCGAGGCCAATATGGAGAGGATATTTGACCCCTTCTTCACCACCAAACCTGTCGGCAAGGGAACCGGCCTCGGCCTGTCCATATGCTACGGGATCAT
>CAZONI010000012.1:0-61326 GCA_964581175.1 uncultured Desulfobacteraceae bacterium | reverse complement strand
CTGCCAGAAGTGCAAGAAATCCTTTTCAACGATTATGAGCGTGCGTGAATACGAGACCAAGAAGATGAGATGCCCGAAGTGCAAGAGCACCAAGGTTAAGCAGCAGATTACTCCATTCCAGGTGGTGACTTCGAAGAAGAGCTGATGCGCTCGTAGACGGAAATTAGAGATGTTCTCTACGGAGTCAGAGTACCGGCTCTGATGAATTCGGAAGAGTTCATCAACATGCAAAGGAGACTGACGCAAATCGAAGGGATGCATTGCAGCCCGTTGATTTGTAAGGCGGCTGAAAATCGCTTTTTCGCTCTCCGTGAGCAGAACACCTGCAGGGCCGAGACCTTACGATTCCATCATATGTGAGAAAGGAAAAAGAGAAGATGAAATGCCCCTACTGTGAGAAGGAGGTCCCGGGAAAAACCTGCTCGGGTTGTGGAACCGTCACCCCGGGAGAAGCCCGATATTGCATGAAATGTGGAAGTCTTCTCGCTGATCATTCAGAGGACTATTCAGAGGAGACAGACTCGGGGTACGGAGATGAAGGCCTGGACCTGGAGGACCGCGTGTTGTGCCCTGATGGAACGTGCACGGGAATCATTGTGGACGGTAAATGCACCGAATGCGGAAAGCCCTTCGACTCTGACAACCCGGCGGAAGAAGAGGGAG
The DNA here is from genome assembly GCA_964581175.1 of uncultured Desulfobacteraceae bacterium. Classification (GTDB taxonomy): domain Bacteria; phylum Desulfobacterota; class DSM-4660; order Desulfatiglandales; family Desulfatiglandaceae; genus B46-G9. The sequence goes on along the minus strand of CAZONI010000012.1, from coordinate 60,663 downwards.
AAGGAGACGGCATTCATGTATGAATTGAGAGTAGCGTCCCGGTTTGCCGCGGCGCATCAACTCAGGGAATTTCATGGAGCTTGTGAGAATCTCCACGGACATAATTGGAAGGTGGAAGTCTACCTCACGGGAGAGAACCTTGGGAAAGAAGGCATCTTGACGGACTTTGGTAAAATGAAAAAGGCCACAAAAGAGGCACTGAACACGCTGGATCACCATTTCCTGAATGAATTGGATACATTTAAGGATATAAACCCTTCTTCAGAGAATATTGCCCGCCATATCTTCAAATACCTTTCGGGGAAACTGAACCATGATGATATCCGGATCAGCAAGGTAACCGCCTGGGAATCCGATGATGCGAGTGCCAGCTACATGGAGACGTGGACCGGGGCTCCGGAAACCCCTTCTCCAACAGAAAGGTCATGAGCATTCTTGCTTTCATCCCTGCCCGCTATGATTCAAAGAGGTTCCCCGGCAAGCCCCTTGCTCTCATAAACGGCAAACCCATGATTCAGCATGTCTATGAACGTTCGTTGCAGTGCCCGCAAATTACCGAGACCTATGTGGCGACAGATCATGCCGCTATTCTCGAGACGGTTCAGGGGTTCGGCGGGAAGGCCGTTATGACGAGCGAAAGGCACCGGTCCGGAACGGACCGCATATCAGAGGCAGTCGTGGCCCTGGGCGTGCCGGAGGACGACCTCATCGTAAATATCCAGGGGGATCAACCCATCTTTGATCCTGCCATGATTTCAGATCTTGTGGTGCCTTTCTTTGAGGAGGATGCTGCTCCCATGGCTACGCTCAAGTGCAGGCTCCGCCGGAAGGAAGATAGGGAGAACCCTAACCAGGTGAAAGTGGTGACGGACAGGAAGGGCAATGCACTTTATTTCTCCCGGCATCCCATCCCATTTATTCGGGACGAAGGGGAGAAAAGTCCGGTCTTCTATAAACATCTGGGATTTTACTGCTACCGAACTGATTTTTTGTTGCAGTTCACCCGCTTGCAGCCCGGGGTCCTCGAGACCGCAGAGAAACTGGAACAATTACGGGCTCTCGAACATGGGTTTCGAATCAAGGTTACGGAAACTCCGTATAATTCCCTGGAAGTCGACGTGCCAGAAGATATTGGGCGCATCGAAGAAGCAATGAAAGCAAGGTCAATCAAGAATCATCCTTGAAGATTCGTGCGGCCAGGTCAATATCTTCGGGACTGAAGACAAAAAGGGATTTTTCACCACCAGGGAGAGCGGAACCGTAGACATAGTTGATGTTAATGCCTTCTTCACCAAACTTTTTCGCCATCTGTGCCAGGGTACCAGGTTTGTTTTCAATTTCAAGGGCGATCACAGGCATGATATCGAAGACATATTCCTGCAGGGAAAGCAGATTGATGGCGTGGTCCGTGTCTTCGACCAGCAGCCGGATGAGAGCGAAATCGGCTGAATCCTTCTGCATTGAGCCGTAACTTGCCGCCGGTGCGATCCTCTTCAAAGATTTTCCTCTTGCCTTGAATACCCGCTGCACGTATTCGGAAGCGTCCTGAATTGTGAGTGCATCGATGTTTATGCCCTCGTCCGAAAGCAGCGTCGCGAGTCTGCCCAGTTCCCCGGGCACGTTTTTGAGAAACAAAGCGATTTCAGTTCTTACCATTTCCATCTCCCGACAGCCGTTTTGAGGAGTCCTTTTCATATCCCTTCAGGTATTGAAACAAGTCGCTCTTGGTGGATAGAACCAGCGATGTGTCCTTATCCATGGTTTTCTCGTACGTTTCCAGCGTCTTGAGGAAGGAATAGAACTCCGGGTCTCTTCGGTATGCGTCTGCGTAAATTCGTGTGGCTTCCGCATCTGCCTTACCCATTGTCTCCTGGGCCTTCTCATAGGCCTCTGATGTGATTTTTTTCAGTTCCTTGTCCCTGTCTCCCTCGATTTTCCGAGCAGCACCCTGGCCTTCGGATCGGTATTTCTCGGCCTTTTGCTTCCTTTCGGCTATCATCCTGCCGTACACAGACTTCTGCACGCTTTCCACGTAGTTGACTCTCTTGATTTTAAGATCGACGAGTTGGATGCCGAACTCTTTGAGTTTGGGTCTTGCCTGGGCGATAATAGCGGTGAGGATCTTTTCTCTCCCCATGGTGACCTGACCGAGGGGACGCTCTTCTTCCCCGCGGACGGATTCCGCATTGAAAGTGTCCAGCTTCCTGTTGGTCGTTCGAACGGTGTCAATCAAAGGATAGGATGTTATGAGGTTCCGAACGGATGCATCCAGGATATCATCCAGCCTGGCCTGTGCTTCCGTGGTATTATTGACGGTCTGGAAGAACTCCAGCGGATCCACGATTTTCCACAGGGCAAAGGTATCAACCCATATGAAGGTCTTGTCGAGGGTCGGTACTTCTCCGGGTTGTCCGTCCCATTCAAGCAGGAGCTTTGGGAAGTAATTGGCGTTTTGGATGAGGGGAATCTTAAAATACAACCCCGGTTGGGTCTTGGGACTGCCGATGGCCTCTCCGAATTGGGTAATCACCACCTGCTGGGTTTCATCCACTGTGTAGGCGGCTGAGTACAGGGCGATCAGGGCGACGATAATGGGAATAAGCAGTAATTTGGATTTCATTTTTGCCCTCCTGAAAAGTGCTCCAGCCTCAGCAGGGGAAGCAGATTTTTCTGGTCGGAATCGACCACATATTTTTGCCCGACTTTCGGGAAAATCTGATCGATGGCTTCCAGGTAAAGCCGCCGGCGGGTAACGTCTTTCGCTGTGCTGTATGCGGCGTAACGATCCAGGAACCTTGCGGCATCCCCTCGGGCGCGGTTCACGCGATCCAGGGCGTATCCCTGCGCCACCATGATGGTCTTCTGGGCATCCCCCTTGGCAGCGGGAATGACTTTGTTATACGCTTCTCTTGCCTGGTAAATCATCTGTTCTTTCTGTTGAATAGCCTGGTTCACTTCGTTGAAAGAAGGCTGTACGGGATCAGGAACATTCGTCTTTTTTAGTTCAATGTTAACCACCTTGATCCCCGTTTGCGCCTTATCCAGTTCTTTCTGGAGTAACACCTTGTCTCGAGTGGCGATTTCGTCTCGTTTGCTGATAATATCGTCTATACTGCTGTCGCCGGCTACCATGCGCATGGTGGATTCTGCAAGATCCCTCAAGACACCTCTGACGTCATCGACCTTGAAGAGGTAGTCGTACGGATTATTGATGCGGTATTGGACTATCCATGGTACCAGAGCTACATTCAGATCTCCGGTGAGCATCAGGGATTCATTCAGATAGGCGCTTCCCGAGGCATATCGGGTGCGGATGCCGGCCTCGATGGTTCGAAATCCGAATTCTTCTTTGAACACGAATTTGACTCTTACCTTGGTAACCTTCTCGATTCCTCTGGGAAGCTTGAAATGGAGTCCGGGCGGCGTCATTCTTACATATCTTCCAAAACGCTGAATCACCCCCACTTCATCGACATGAACCGTATAGAAACAACTTGTGCCGAGAAGGACAATGATAATGGCAAAAACGACAATCCATGTCCCGCCCGGAAATCTGCCCTTCATTCCCTTTATTTTCTCAAACATTTCGTCCACTCTTGGTGGTCCGGCGCCCCCCTGGCCCTTTTTTTGCTGCTGCAACTTGTCCCAATCCCAGGTCATGATATTACCCCGTTCCTAAATTTGAAGAAAACCATATAAGGATATCGGGAAATTCTCAACTCGTCAAGGTCTAATGGCGACAGCTCCGATTCCAAAGCCAGGGACGCCTTTCTTCTCCACCTGTCGAGAGCTTTCTCTTCCCTTGACTTGAAATCCTCGGACGTCTATCCTAAATTCATGGAAGACCGAAAGGCATCACTGACTTCGCTGAAGGAAATTCTCGACAGAATGTTCAAAGACGGCGGTCTTCCCTTTGAGATTGAGAACGCCAGGATATGGCAGGTCTGGGAAGAAGCGGTCGGACCCGCTATAGCCAGGCATGCGAGACCGATCTGGATAAAACAAGGGCTTTTGCGGGTGGGAGTGTCGGATCCCATCTGGCTCCAGGAACTCAGTTTCCAGGAAGCCGAGATACGAGAAAAGGTGAACCGTGCGCTGACGAAGAAGGCCGTAAAGAGGGTCGAGTTCAGACTGGAGAAATGACCGAGTGTTTCCCCTGGCCGAGAATGGGCGGGAGAATCTCGAGACCCGGATTGCCCTCCAGCACTGTTTCCACAAGTACCAGCTTGGAGTTGGAGTGAATGTCCGGATAAACGACCTGTACCCGTTTCGGCTCCAAATTAAACCGCCTCGACTGACTCATGAGATCGGTGAGCCTTTCTGCCGGAAAAACAATCGCGAACCTGCCCTTTGTTCTCATCAGATAGCGAGCTGTTGTCAGAAGATCTCCGAGAGATACAAGAATTTCATGCCGGGCGACAGCCCTGGATGCATTGGGGTTGATACGACCGCTGTTGGCTTTTCGATAAGGCGGATTGCAGATGACGATATCCGCCGTTTTCGGAGAAAGGGGGGGGTGGCGGATATCTGCCTGCAGGATCTTCATTTTCCTGGAAAGCCCGTTGAGGCAGGCGTTTCTGGAGGCCTGACAAGCAAGGCTCGGTTGAATTTCGATTCCCAGGGCCTGCTTCAGAGGTGTGGTCAAAAGGAGAATCAGCGGAATAACGCCGCACCCCGTCCCCAGGTCCACCAGGAACTCTCCAGGTTTTACGGTCACGAATTCAGCCAGGAACAGGGCATCAACCGAAAAACGATAGTCCTCTCTTGATTGTATCAATTGCAGGCGCCCACCCAGGAGCGCATCGACCGTTTCGTCGGGTCCGGGCTTTGTGTCAGGGAACTTCGATGATTTCATAGGGATCGATCTTGTTCAGAACAAGGCCGCTCAGCACCTTCGGGAAAAAATACGTCGACTTCCTCGGCATCACGAGCGACAGCCCTGCTATTTCTTTGACCTGAGCCATCCTGGTCGGATTCAGCAAGAAGGCCATCTGGAAGTCGCGGGAATGAACGAGGGAGAGCGCCGCATTAACACTGCTTTGATATTGAAAAATTTTTTCATCGTCCAGGTCCTCCCTGTTGAATCCGAGAGCCTTCTGGAGCAGGAAGCGGGAAAGCACGAGGACGTCGAGGTTTTTGAGCGCGGGGTGGAGGTCGTCGCCCATGTGACCCTGAACGCCTCTCTTCAGTGAGAAAAGGTAGCCTCTGTCCGCGCCTTCGCGGTAAAAACCGATGGCCGGATCGGATGCTCCCGCCCTTGAAAGGGCTGCCCGAAAAACCTGTGCCCCGGATGCGGGGTCACCAGAAGGAAGGGGAACTTTCTCAATGACAAACCATGTTCCAACCTTGTTGAGAAAACTCTCCATGTCAAAACCCGGTGCGCGTTTTACGAGGCGGTGGGAAGGAAGGATGGTCAATCCTTCGTCATTCAGGTTGCTCAGGTACATCATCGTGAACTCGTAAGATCGGTTCGCAGGCCTTCTGCCGTATCTTGTCCGCATCATGTTTCTGTATGTACGAGCGGTCTCATATCTGTGATGGCCGTCGGCAATGAAGAGAGTCTTGGGCAGAAAGGCCTTTGAGATATTTCTGGCAACGGAGGGGCCCTCAAGGGTCCACATCTGATGTGAACTCCCGTCCGCAAGATCAAAAGAGATCCGGGGCTCTGTGCGCATAGCGTTTTGACAGATGCCCGTGACGACGTTGTCAGGGTCTTCATAAAGGGTGAAAATCTGACTGAACTGCGCATTGCAAGCGCGCATGAGACGCAGGCGGTCATCCCTGTGTGCCGAGAAAGTCCTTTCGTGCGGAAGGATGATTCCCGAGTCCTCTTCCTCGATGTGGACAAGGGCAATCAGTCCCCACCTTGTTCTCCTGGCTTGACCATCGCCCGGGTCATAAGTCATGGAGGTCACGTAGAGACAGGGCCGTTTAGCCCGTCTCAAGGTCCCTTCCATCTCCCAGCGCATGAAATGATCAGCGGCTCTCGTGTACTTGTTATCCCAATCGGAATCCCCTGTCTTCTTTTTCCCGAGGATAAGCCGGATGATATTATGAGAATCCTTCAGGTAGAGGGCTTCCTGCTCCTCCGGAGAAATGACATCGTATGGGGGGGCAACCACTTTTGAGAAATTCTCATTCTTCCCAAGAGGATAGGTAGATCCTCTAAATGGAGCAATAAGGGCCACGGGATATCTTTTGCCTCCAGGGGGCGTGAAAGTTGAGGAGACAGTATGAGGTTATTTCCTTTCCAGAGTCAAGGATTTTTGGTTCACACCGAACCCCTCTGCATCCGCCGGAACCTCCTCTGCTTTTCATTGGGTCGATAATCAGTTATACTGCCCCCGGAAAGAGAGAGCAACACAGGTCATCGATCAGGGGTTCACCATATGGACAATAACGGCATACATCGCGGTGGTCTTCCGGCATCAGGCGAAACCGCGCCGGATTTGCTGATACACGGGGGCATACTGTTGGACATGACCGAGGGGAAGGGGCCTTTGAAGGATGTCCTGATCTCCGTAAAGGATGGTCGTATTGCGAAAATAGGGAAATCGGGTGATCATTCAACTGCGCTGAATCATACACGGACGGAGCACATTGACGCCACCCGTGGGATTATACTGCCTGGCCTCATAAACGCCCATACCCATGCTGCCATGACCCTGTTTCGCGGGTACGCAGATGACCTTCCGCTCAAGACATGGCTTTTCGAAAAAATCTTTCCGCTGGAGCAGCAGATCCTGAATCCGCAGACCGTTTACCGGGGCACCCTGCTCGGGTGTCTCGAAATGATCGGATCAGGGACAACCTGCTTCATGGACGGGTATTTTTTCGAGGACGCAACAATCCGTGCGGCCCATGAAGCCGGTCTCAGGGCGGTGGCCGCCCAAGGTATCATTGATTTTCCGGCCCCAGGGGTCCCTGATCCGCGAGAGAATATACATACTGCAAAAGAATTCCTGAAAAAATGGGGCGGTTTTTCCACGCTGATTCAACCCGGATTATTTTGTCACAGTCCGGTTACCTGCTCACGGGACACGCTGGAGAAAGCACTTGAACTCTCTTTGGAGGGGTCCACACCTCTACAGATACACCTGTCTGAAACCCTCGATGAAGTTCAGGTCATGTTGAGAAACACGGGGAAAAGCCCGGTCAGGTTTCTCGATGATATCGGATTTCTGAACCCACGTCTGGTTGCTGCGCATGCAATTCACCTGGACGATGAAGAGATTGATCTGCTCGCCGCACGGAGCGTCAAGGTAGTCCACGTGCCGGAAAGCAACATGAAGCTTTCTTCCGGTATTGCTCCTATTCAGAGAATGAGGAAAGCAGGTCTCTCAATAGGCCTTGGCACTGATGGAAGCGCTTCCAACAACGATCTCGATGTTTTCCTTGAGATGGATACCGCTGCCAAACTTGCAAAGATTTCCACCAGGGACCCGGTGTGCCTGAACGCCAGGGAGGTTCTCAGGATGGCCACCGCAGGAGGAGCGTCCGTTCTCGGGCTTGAAAACGAGATCGGAACCCTTGAAGAGGGAAAACGTGCGGATATTATCGTGGTTGACCTTGAAGCGCCCCACCTCCAGCCTCTTTATGATCCCTATTCCACCTTGGTCTATTCGGCCGGCGGATCGGATGTGAAGGACGTGATCGTCGATGGACGTGTGCTCATGAAAGATCGAACTTTCATGACCCTGGATCCGGAAGAAGTCATGGCGAAGGTGAGAGAAACAGCGCATACGATCAGTACGATTTGATCCTCATGTTTCCGGTGTTCAAATTCGGGAGGGAATCACCTTGCTTTCAAGGATTTTTATGACCATGTTTCATATCCTATCTTCCTGGCGAGCTCGTAAAGGTCCTCCGAACCAGTCCCGGAGCCGACAACGCCTACGTAGTATGCCTGTTCCATTGGTTCTCTTCTCCTGATATGGTAAACATGGTATGCCAGGTCGTGCCCATCTGCAAATCCATTTTTCATTCAGTGTTCAGCGACTCGGAACAGAGCGCAAGCGATGTGAATACGCGTCTCTTCATAGGGCGCGGGGAAAACATTTGCGTTAATGCGCAATAATTGCTATGGACTGATGAGCGCAACAGGCTTATTCTATCGGTTGCTTTGTACAGCCCAAAAGAAAAGTCTTACCAGTTCCGCAGGGCAATTGAATTTTATGCGCTGATGTCCGAAATATTGCCGTGCGATGTTTAGGAAACCGTTTCGAGGAGAGTGTGATCGTATGCAAAAAAGAAAGAAGATTACCGTTCTGTTGATTGTCGGCATCCTGATTGTGGCCATTGGAGCACTCGGCTGGTTCTTGGCGTGCATCTTTGAAGGCGAGCCTCCGAGCGTAAGCGTGGAGCCGCTTCCGGAGTATCTCTCCGGGAGCCAGAAGTTTACCGTTCGGGTCACAGATGAAAATAGAGGGCTCAGAAGACTCAAGATTTCATTGGATCAGGAAGGCAGGAAGGTCAGTGTATTCGAAAAACAGTTCCCTTTCCATGGCATACTCAACCGCCAGGGGATACATTCTTTTGAGATTGAAGTGGAACTGGATCCGAAAAAAATGAACCTCGCACAGGGCCGCGCCGATTTGTATGCCCGGGTTTGGGACTACTCGAGAAGGAGCGGGGGCGACGGCAATCTCTCCGTATTTCAACACAAGATGACGGTGGATACGGTCCCGCCGGCTATCCGAACCCTTTCCCGGCAGCACTACATCAATCTGGGCGGCACAGGGCTGGTTGTTTACCGAGTCTCATCCGATACAGATCAAAGCGGGGTCTACGTGAATGACTATTACTTCCCGGGGTATCCGGCGAGCGAGGGAACTGATAAGGAAACACGAGTCTGTTATTTTGCTATCCCTCAGCAGTTGACTACGTATCCCTCAGTGTACATCTGGGCAAAAGACAAGGCTGGTAACCGGTCGACTTCCACATTCAATTACCATATCAGGAAGAAGAAGTTCCGTACCGAAAAAATGGCTATAAGCGACCACTTCCTGAATCAGGTGCTCCCCTATTTTTCATTTTATCCGCTTGATGGAGAGACGACTCCCCTGAAGAAGTTTTTGAAGATCAACAGGGATCTGCGAAAAGATAATGCCCAAGCTTTCCATGAATTGGGGAAAAAGAGCGGCCAGACGAAGCTCTGGGAAGGGGCTTGGCTCAGGTTGATGAACGCTGCAGCCATGGCCAGGTTCGGTGATCGGCGGATATATCTTTACCACGGAAAAGAGGTGGACAGGGAAACCCATCTGGGTGCGGATCTGGCTTCCATCGCCCAATCCAAGGTGCCGGCAGCTAACAATGGGAAGGTCATTTTTGCCGGCCGTATGGGTATTTACGGAAATACGATTGTGCTGGACCATGGACAAGGATTGACCTCCTCCTACTCACACCTGAGCAAGATTGACGTGGCGGTGGGAGACATGGTCCAGAAAGGGGATACCATCGGGCAAACGGGCCAGACAGGCCTGGCAGGCGGAGACCACCTCCATTTTGCCGTCATGGTCGACGGGATCTTTGTCGATCCCGTCGAATGGTGGGACAGTCACTGGATTAACGATAATATCACCAAGAAGCTGTCCCTCCTCGGAAAATAGCTCTTGAAGACTAATTTGTTTTGACCAGGACAGTCTGTCCCGGAAAGATGGTACTCCTTGGAGTGAGACTGTTCAGCTGCAGAAACTCGGAGAGGTTCATCTGGTGCCGCTGGGCGATCGTGTAGGGTGAATCCCCTTCCCGGACACGGTATCTTACCGCATTTCCTTGATCAGCTGCCGACGCGGACTCGCCCCGGATGATAAGCACCTGACCGGTACTGAGATCGGCATTCCTGAGGGAGTTGGCCTTTTGGATAACATCCGTGGTCGTGCCGAAACGCCGTGCAATCCTCCAGAGTGAATCCCCCTTCCTCACAACGTACCTTTTTTCCTGTGTTATCTGCTGGACGGATTCAGCGTTCTGTTGTGGCCTGACCGGCTGCTGTTCAAGCACGTATCTTCTCCCCACGGGAATTTTGAGTCTCCAGCCGACCCGCAAGTACCGACTGCTTCTGAGCCTGTTAGCCCGCATAATAGCCGTGACACTCGTCCTGTATCTTCTGGCGATGAGAGAGAGAACCTCACCTCGTCTCACCCTGTGGTACACAAATTCGGGGATCTGGGGCTTCCACGCCGGTATTGTTGGGAGTTTCGCAAGAAGGAGATCGCCCTTTCCCTTCGGCACCCTGAGATCGTATGAGCGGGCCGGAGTGGAATGCCGCTTGAGTTCAGGATTCAGGTCCAGCAATTCCCTGCAAGAGACGTTCAGGGTTTTTGCTACCGTCTCCAGGTGAACTGGTTTTTCAACGGGAACTTCATCTGCCTCCAGAGGTGGGTCGACCGGGGGAAGCGAGAATCCATATTTCTCCGGGTTCTGGATAATGTGCAAAACTGCGAGAAACCTCGGAACATAGGAAGCCGTTTCGCTGGGAAGCTTTTCGTACAGATCCCAGAAATTGTCCAGGTAATTTACCCGCTGGGTGCGAATGCATTTGAGAACGGTTCCTTCCCCGCAATTGTAAGCAGCCAGGGCAGTGGTCCAGTCTCCGAAGATTTGGTGTAACTCTTTCAGGTAGGATATAGCCGCCTGCGTCGCTTTTTCAGGATCCATCCTTTGGTCAATCCAGCGGTCCCGTTCAAGCCCGTACTTATAGCCGGTGGACGCAATAAATTGCCAGAGCCCCAAGGCCCTGGCCTTGGAGAATGCCCGAATATTGAATCCGCTTTCGATGAGCGGCAGCCAGGAGAGATCTTCGGGCAGGCCTGCCTTTTTCAGCGCCTTGACTATGGCAGGGCGGTACCGTCCGGAACGTTTGTACGATTGTAGAAAAAAGCTCCTTTCCACCCCTTGAAAGTGTTTGACGGCACGCTCGACATATCGGTTCATGGAGAGCGGGATCGCCTTGTGGTATCCGTTGACGACGATAAGCCGGGAAGAGTAGATCTCTATAATACGTTTGGCAATCGTAAAGCGGAGATCTTCTCTCTGTTGAAGCAATTCAGGATTATCGTCCGGGTCCACCCGGAGTATCAGGGAATAGGCCTGATCAAGGGCGTCCAGCGCTTCATCCAGGTTTCCTCTCTTCCAAAAATCATTTGACGCCTGGCAGAACTCAAGTGCCCCGTCAAGCAGTTCCTGGTTCGTCTTCTTGGGGATGTTTTCGGTTGCCGTCGGCTGTACATCGTCAGGGCTGTTTTCTTCGTTTTCCAGCTCCTGGTCGGGGATGGAGCCAGGAAGTCCGGCAGTCTCTGCGTCCGGATACTCAGGGATTTCCTGACCAGCAATCAGGCCCGCACTTTCGGGAGCATTTCCTTGCCCTGCCCCTTCTTCGACGAGATCTCCGGCCGTTTTACACCCGTTTTCAATCGGTGTCTCAGCATTTTCCTGAGGCTGCGCCTTTCCCGGATGAGAAGGAGTGTCTTTCGTTGCCTGCTGGTCTTTATTCTCAAGAGACACATTTTTTTCTCCGGCAGGCGATAATTGTGCGGGACTTGCTGTTGATTTGGACGGCGCCTGGGTCGCGCAACCACCAAACGTCAAAAATATGACGGCAAGGACAAAGAGCAATGGAAAGATAAGATCGGATTTCGTTTTCACGCGGTATTGCAGCTCCTCTCTCGGTTTCAATGGTTCTTGAGGGGAAGTGTCAAGCACTGATTGTTCCTTGAAAAAGGATATCCATGCAATTAGCATTCCGAACCACCCGGGTAAGTGAGTTGAAGGATGAGTTCTATCAATTGGAAGGGAAGTATAAAGAATACGGAAAAGATGGTCAAGAAGATTGGAGCTTTAATATTGACCTGAAGGCATGCCTTTCTTGAGGAGGGACAGCAGATCGCCCGGGTTGTTCAGGTGAGGGTCGTCCGTTACGGCTTCAAGCAGGTCATCAAGGATTCTGCCCACGCGGGGACCCGGTTCCAGGTGCAGGACCTCCATCACATCATGCCCGTTCAGGGCAAGGTCACGGAGGGACACGGCCTGTTGCTTGCGGAAGATTGAGGCTACTCTCCTTTCCAGATCTTCAAGGGGACCCATCGGGTTGCTGTTCATGCCATGGGCCAGAAGATCCGCTTTACGGAGGATTATGAGGTCTCCTATGGTTTCAGTGCCTGCCCTGCGGATAAGGCGTCGAACCGCACCATCCCCCCACTCTGCGCTGTATCCAATCATATGGTTGCCTATGAGATGGGAAACTTTTTCCATGAGCGTCCGGGAAAACCGAAGCCTTGCCATTATTCTTTCCGCCAGATCGGCGCTCTCTTGCGCATGGCCCAAGAATCGCCATTTTCCCCGCTCAAAGTGTTTTACTCGAGGCTTGGCGATATCGTGTAACAAGGCTGCGAGACGCAGGTGAAGGACCGGCAAAATCCTGTCCACCGTCTCAATGGCGTGATCGAAAACAGTGTAGCGATGATGCGAACGGTCCTGCTCCACGCCTTTTCCTTCACACAGTTCGGGAAGGACCTCAGCCAGTATACCGCAGTTGTACATGACCCTGAAACCATTGGATGGATGAGAGCTCATCAGGAGCCGTGTCAATTCTCCCCGGATTCGTTCCGCCGCGGCACGATTGATAAGGAAGGCGTCCGCCTTTATGGCGGCAAGCGTCCGGGGATGGATCTCAAAACCCAGTTCGGTCGCCAGCCTGATTCCGCGCAGGAGGCGAATGGGGTCTTCCCGAAACCGCGAATCCGGGTCTCCTGTCGCCCTGATTATGTGGCGATCCAGGTCCCTCCCTCCCTCCCATGGGTCGATCAGCGTCTGTCGGATGTGATCCCAGGCCATGGCATTGACGGTAAAGTCCCTTTTGGCAAGGTCTTCTTCAACCGACCGGGCTTGAGCTCTGTAAGGAGTTATTTCCACACGGGTGTCCGGGAGCACGAGGGTCACTGTTCCATGCTTCAGACAATAGTTCTTCATATCTTTGAACAGCTCGCTTATCAGGTCGGACGGCGCTGAAGTCGTGATATCCCAGTCGGGTACAGGTCGGCCGAGAAGGGCATCTCGCAGCACGCCGCCAACGACACAGGCTTCCTGCCCTGCATCGATCAGGCGGGCCAGGGCATTCGAGATAAGGGGAGGGAGAGAAAAATCAAAAGGGCATGGGATCATGATTTTCCGTAACTGTGGAGGCCGGCCAGATAATTTACCCCAAAATACGTAAAGAGGACGCAGGAGAAACCGATCATGCAGAGGATGGCGATCTTCCTGCCCCGCCATCCCCTTACCAGTCGTGAATGGAGGACCGCTGCATAGATCAGCCAGGTAATGAGAGACCAGGTTTCTTTGGGATCCCAGCTCCAGTAGCTCCCCCAAGCGGAGTGAGCCCAGACTGAACCCGTGATGATGCCCAGCGTCAGCATGAGAAAACCGATGACCACCATTTGATAGTTGAGGTCGTCAAGTATAAGGGTTCCCGGGATCAATCGCAGGAAAATTCCCTTCTTTCCTCCTCTGTCGAATCTCTTCAGGAGATACATGATACTGAGCGCGAAGGAAATGCCAAACGCCGCGTACCCGAAAAAGCAGGTAATGACATGGGTAATGAGCCAGTTGCTCTTGAGGGCCGGCACCAAGGGCTGGATGCGGCTGCTTATATTGGGTGAGAACGAGGCATATGCCATGGCCAGGGACGCCAGCGGCGTCACGAAGGTTCCAAGGGTACGATTTTTTGTCCGCCATTCCACAATCAGGTAAAGGAGAATGATGGTGAATGAAAAGAAGATAAGGGATTCATAGAGGTTCGAGAATGGAGCGTGTCCGATACCCAGCCTGTAAGACTCGATCCATCTCAGCACTATAGCCAAAGCATGTCCGGCCAGTCCCAGCACGCAGATGGTGGTTGCTATCTTGCCGAAAATTCCCTTCCCCATGACCATCATAAGAAGGTAGAAAAAGAAGGCGCCGAAATAGACAAACGTAATATAGCTGAGGATAAAAGAGCTCATCAAGCTTCCCTTTCTTTCTCGTTGAGACCCTGCTCAAGGCTTCGGCTCAGGTGCACTAATTCTCTTTCAAGACCGACCGGATTTTTGCTCGCATTCCCTGCCAGGCTAATGCGGACCCCCTTCTTTTCCGATGTTATCCGGACCCAGACGCGCCGGTGGGACATGAAAAAGGTAACAAAGAATCCTCCCACCATAAGAAAACAGCCGGTCCAGACGAGGGGTACGCCGGGGTCTTTTGCAACCTGGAGTCCCGTATAATACCGGGTATCCAGACTCTGGAGAATGAACGTGTAAGGTTTGAAGGCTGACGGATTCAGCTTTATGAATTTTTGAGTGATGCCGGGATAGCGCTTCTCAATTTCCTCGTGGTCCCGAAAGACCCAGAAGCTCGTCTCCTGGCCCGGGGCCGGCAGCACACGAATGAGAACGGCCGGGCCCATATTCATAAAATCTCCCTGGATATCAGCAACCTCAAAAGTTCCATCCCCGCCGGGAAGAGAAGTCGGATCGCCCTTTTTCACCTCCAGAAGGCTCGTTTCGGCTTTGCTTGTTGTCTTGATAATCTTGAGCCGGACCCGGTCACCGACCACCGTTCCGTAGTCGGCTTGGTAAAAGGTTATGCCGCGAAAATGGGCGGGATGATTGACCAAGACACTTGCCTTCATGAGGGCTTTTCCTTTTTCGAGGAAGGTAAGATCGGACCGGTATTCCTTCGGGGTCCCGTTGTCATAGAAATCCACCGAGAAATGGTCACAACGCACTGTGAAGCCAAGCGGGATGCGGTCCATGTCATTTGTGCTGCTTACGATGCCGGCCTCCCCTCCTTCCACAATGTTGACGTAGGCCTCAAAACCGAAAATGGACCCCACGATAGCTCCCATCAGGATAATAAGGATACTGAGGTGGATCAGGTAAAAGCCGAAATGAGTGAGGCGTCCCCGTTCTCCATACATATAGTAGGCGTCTTTTGAAGCCTTGTCCCGGACTCTTCTGTATTTTTTCCGGAAAGCATGTTCCACATCCTTTGCGACTGTTGCTCTTTCTCCCCGAACCATGAAGGTCAATTCACCGGGAAGATCTTCAAAGGGTTTTTGCCGGTCAGGCCTGGGTGTTGCGTTGAAACGTTTCCAGATGCCGGGAAAACGATTGATGGAGCATATGATGAGGTTCAGGGCTAGTATTCCAATGAGTAGTCTGAACCAAATCGCGTGATAGATATTGAATAGATCAAGAAAGAAGAAGATCTTCAGAGCAGCTGGGCTGAGATTCCGAGCGAAAGCTATCGAAGCTTCACGCTGGGGAATGAGGGTGCCCACAATGGAAACAAGCGCGAGGATGATGAGAAGAGTGATGGTCAAGCGCACGGAGCAGAAAAAGCGCCACACGGGGTTTGGATGTTTCCGGCTTTCGAGTGTAGGCATCATGTGATTCCGTTCGATGAAGTTACGCTAAGAGTCGTTTCCCTCCCCGGAACTCTCGGTTACCGGAAGGGCACGGGCTATTCTCCAATCCAGAAATGAGGCATTTTTACCCCGCTGAAGCGGGATCAAGTCGAAGATTCCGGACCTTGAGCCGGAAATCTCGATGGATTACGCGGAGGCGTATCCCGCCGATTTATCAACCTCTGGCGGATTGACGCAGACATTGTGAAAACGGCGCATTTATTAATCGAACCATACCATGGACAAAAGGAAACTTCAAATTGAATTCACGCTGACCCGAATCCATCCTCAAAATTCATCTGCATCTTTGAAGGCGAGTGATTCGGAAGGAGCGAGCGAAGGCAACGCAGCAGGTATTGCATTGATGGTGGATCAGCGACGGAGCAAAATATTTGACCATCACCTCTTGATCATGTAATAGAAAGAAGATCGTTGAGTTCACGTGTCTCAAATTTCCGGGGCGATACTCTGGTGGTGGAGGAACACTGTATGCTGGACCTAAAATTCGTGCGATCCAACCTCGATGCAATCAAGAAAATGCTCAAGAGCCGGGGATACGATCTGGACTTATCGGAATTTGAAACCCTTGACACGGAGCGACGGAACAGACTCTTAGAATTAGAGGAACTGCGCCATCACCGGAATGAGGTGAGCGAAGAGATAGCTTCCCTGAAGAAGAAAGGAGAAGATGCTTCCTCACTGATTCTCCGTATGAAGCAGGTTTCCGAAGAGATCAAACAGAAAGAAAAAGAGATCGGCGATTTCATCGAGGAACTGGATCGACTCCTCATGGTCATCCCGAACATGCCCCACGGATCGGTCGCTGTGGGAAGAGATGAAACCGATAATCCGGTGGTCAGAACCTGGGGCGAGAAGAGGGAGATGAATTTCGAACCCCTTGCACATTGGGAGATCGGCGAAAAACTTGGCATTTTGGATTTTCCCCGGGCCGCAAAAATAGCGGGCGCTAGGTTCGCTCTCTACAGGGGTGCCGGAGCAAGGCTCGAACGCGCACTTATCAATTTTATGCTCGACATCCACACAAAGGAGCATGGGTACACTGAAATCCTACCCCCGTTCATGGTCAACCGGGCTTCCATGACCGGCACCGGGCAGTTGCCGAAATTTGAAGCAGACCTCTTCAAGATCCAGGGCTGGGAATATTACCTCATTCCAACCGCGGAAGTCCCAGTGACAAATATCCATCGGGAAGAGATTCTTACCGAGGAAGAACTGCCCATCTATTACGTCGCCTACACGCCCTGTTTTCGCTCGGAGGCCGGCTCCCATGGAAAGGATACCCGGGGCCTTATTCGCCAGCACCAGTTCAACAAAGTGGAATTGGTGAAGTTCACGCAACCGGACGATTCCTATGAAGAACTGGAAAAATTGACGGCCGATGCGGAAGAGATCCTGAAGAGGCTCGGTCTCCATTACCGGGTTGTATCCCTGTGCACGGGTGACCTGGGATTTTCCTCGGCGAAAACTTACGATCTCGAGGTGTGGCTACCGGGGCAGGGGCTCTACCGGGAAATCTCTTCTTGCAGTGATTTTGAAAATTTTCAGGCCAGGAGGGCAAAGATTCGTTTCAAACGGAAGGGATCGCGCGGGACCGAGCTTGTGCATACACTGAACGGATCGGGGCTCGCCGTAGGAAGAACTCTTGTGGCAATCCTCGAGAACTATCAGCAGGCGGATGGGCGGGTCGCAATCCCGGAAGCGCTCAAGCCATACATGGATGGTGCTGACTTGATAGATCGGGAGCAGCAATGACACACGGGTCAAAGCCTCCGGAAGACTGGCGGGCATATCAAACCGGGCTTCAGCAGAAGGCAAGGAAGAAAGAATTGTCCCGACGGGTTCCCTTGCTCGCATTTTATGCAGGGGGACTGGCGTTCCTGGTCCTGCTCATCATCTATGGTGTGAACAGCATCCTGGTCCATTTCAGCGAGGCCAGTTACCCACAGGCAGAAAAGGTGAAACAGCCTGTTCCAAAGCCGGTCGCCATCGATACCGAAGAACTCTGGCCGCTTATATCGCCTCGATTCGGAGAGAAGGGGAATACCCCCAATCTTTTTCCCATTCGCAGGAATGATACCGAGCTGATGGTACAGACAACGATCATGCCTAAACTGCAGAAATATATCTATCATCTTCTTGAACGCTCGCAGGCGGAAGAAGCGGCTGTTGTTGTTTTACGTCCCCGCGACGGCCGGGTCCTGGCCATGGTGAGTTACCGAAAAGACGGGAAAACAGGAGAGAACCTCTGCCTTGCATCACATTTTCCGGCCGCCAGTCTATTCAAGATCGTCTCAGCAGCAGCAGCTATTGAAAAAGCGCATTTTACCCCCGACAGGATGATCACTTTTCTCGGCAGGGCACATACCCTTTACAGGAACCAATTGACAAAGAAGGTGAGCAGGTATTCTACGACGGTGACGTTTCGAAAGGCATTTGCGACCTCGATAAACCCCGTGTTCGGGAAGCTCGGGATTTACACCCTTGGACGGGGAACCGTCGTTGATTATGCCCAGAGATTTTTCTTCAATCGCCCGATATTGTTTGACCTTCCTCTTTCTCCCAGTGTCATAGACGTCCCCGAAGACCCGTATGGGATCGCTGAAGTGACGTCGGGTTTTAACAGGCGCACGCTGATCTCTCCCTTTCACGCCGCGCTTCTCGCCTGTGCAGTTGCAAACGGAGGGAAAGTGATGAAGCCGTGGGTTATCAATGAAATCAGGAAAGAAACGGGGCCAGTGTACCAGGCTCACCCGGATGTGCTGGGAATCCCCATTGCAGCAAAAACGGCCCGGTATTTGCAGACCATGATGCAAGATACCATGCGATACGGCACGTGTCGCAAATCTTTCTGGCACCTGCAGAGAAAAAGGAGATTTCGGGGGCTGAACTTGGGCGCCAAAACGGGAACGATCAACGATAGCTCCGACCTTCACAAATATGATTGGATTACCGCATACGCAATGCCGAAAGACGATTCGGCCGGAATTTGCCTGGCAGTTCTGGAAGTCCATGGACGGATATTGGGTGTCAGATCCAGGGAAATCGCCCGGGCGATCATAAACTATGAAATTCTGTCTTGAGAAAGACCCGCTGGGGGGGTGAACAGGAGACCCCTCAGCCATTTGACACTAATTCCAGTTTGCATTCAAGATTATACCAAGGCGGCAAGGAGTAGGCGACGGAGGCGTACGAAAACAGTACGTCGAGGAGCCTGCGACGCAGCCAACGCCGGTAGCGCTTGAATGCGAATTGAAATACGGAGGAGGATGAACCATGTGTGGCATCGTATCTTACGTGGGGGAAAAACAGGCGCGACCCATCCTCATCGACGGGCTCAAACAGCTCGAATATCGCGGCTATGATTCAGCAGGAATCGCCGTGCACGATGGATCAACTATCAATTGCCAGCGGGCTGTGGGAAAGATCATCGAACTGGAAAAAAAGATCAGTTCCCTGAAAATGGACGGAACCATGGGTATTGCCCATACCCGCTGGGCAACCCATGGAGAACCAACGGAACACAATGCTCACCCCCATACGGACCAGGAGAGAAAGGTATTTATGGTCCACAACGGCATTATAGAAAATTACGCCTTCCTGAAGAAAAAACTTCAGAAAGAGGGGTACCAATTCTATTCCGAAACCGACACAGAGGTCCTGGCGCAGCTGCTCGGAGTCAATTTTGAAGGAAACCTGGCAGAGGCCGTCAGAAAAACCATGTCGCAGGTGGAAGGCACCTTCGGTATCGCTGTGATTCATAGGGAAATCCCCGGGGAGATCGTAGTCGCAAGAAGGGGAAGTCCGCTCGTTATCGGGTTAAGTGACGAAGGCCATTTCGCGGCGTCGGATGTCTCAGCCATGGTCCGCCACACAAACCAGGTGATTCATCTCCAGGACAATGAACTCGCAACCCTGAGACAGGACGATTTTCTCATTTCAACGGCGCGGGCCGAACCCATTCAGAGGTCAATAGAGACCGTAGAGTGGCATGCAGAAGACGCCGAACTGAGCGGGTTTCCGCACTTCATGCTGAAAGAGATATACGAACAGCCTGAAACAGTTCGCAATGCCATGCGGGGACGCCTTGAGTTCGGGGAAGGGGTCCCGAAACTGGGTGGTATCACACCGGTATGGGACCAATTGAAAGAATGCCGTCACCTGGTGATTGTAGCGTGTGGGACATCCTATTACGCAGGATGTGCCGGGCGGTATGTGTTTGAAAAGCTGACAGACATCGACGTGGAGGTGGAGGTCGCCTCCGAGTTTCGGTACAGAAAGCTCAACTTTCCTCCCAACACCTTTATCATTGCTATTAGCCAGTCAGGGGAAACTGCCGACACGCTGGCTGCCATCCGCGAGGCCAAGAGAAAAGGAGCGAGACTCCTCGGGATCGTCAACGTGGTGGGCAGTTCAATCTCCCGCGAGACCGAAGCGGGTGTGTATAATCATGCCGGTCCCGAGATCGGGGTGGCATCCACGAAGATCTTCACTTCGCAGCTCACGATCCTCATCCTTCTTGCGCTTCTGCTGGGCCGGCACCAGAACCTCTCCCTGACTGAAGGAGTCGAGGCCATTCGCGCACTTCAGGCACTTCCGGAACAAATACGGAAGGTGCTTTCGCAGGCCAATCACATTGAGGCCATCGCAGAAAAATACCATAGACGCCAGAACTGGCTTTTCCTGGGCCGGAAATTTAATTATTCTATCGCCATGGAGGGCGCTCTCAAGCTGAAAGAGATCTCTTACATCCATGCCGAAGGATACGCCGCAGGGGAGATGAAACACGGTCCCATTGCCCTGATTACCCCGGAAATGCCCACGGTGGCGATCCTGCCGAAAGATGACATGTACGAGAAGATGAGCAGCAATATCCAGGAAATAAAGAGCCGGAAAGGCCCGGTGATAGCCATAGTCACCGAGGGAGACAAGGAGGTGGCGGAAATTGCCGATGACATCATTGAAATCCCTGCGACACTGGACTTCCTGAATCCCATACTGGCGGTGATTCCCTGTCAGCTCTTGGCCTATTACTGTGCCAGCCTCCTCAACCGCGATATTGACAAACCGAGAAACCTAGCAAAGAGCGTCACCGTTGAATAAGCGCGAGATTTTCCAGCAAGAGGCAACGAGAACGCAAACGGAGAATGGATGTTCCGGGAAAACCGGATTCGGAAGGAAGGAATGGGTGTTCTGGATCACCAGGACAACCGGACGTGTTCTTTTGTCCCCTTTTTTTGCGTTTTGCGTGGAAGGGGTCAGCAACCTTCCCCGGGAGAGCGCCTTTGTTCTCCTCCCCAAGCACCAGCGCTGGGAGGACATCCCACTGCTGAGTATTGCTACTCCGCGGCCCCTGTATTATGTGGCAAAATACGAGTTGTTCCGGAATCCTCTTGTCCGATGGTATTTGACCGCCCTCGGTGGACTGCCCTTGAACCGGCAAAGACCCCTGGAGAGCAGGCGATCCATGAAGGCAGTCATCCGGTTCCTCAAGGAAGGAGAGGGAGTGGTTATCTTTCCCGAAGGGACCTATTGCCGGGACAGGATGGGCCCTGGGCATGCGGGCATCATCCGTCTTGTGCTCTCCCGGCTCGCGCTTCCCTTTGTTCCGGTCGGCATCCGCTATCGCAAGACCGGGCTGAGGACGATGGTCGCGGTCCGGTTCGGGCGGCCCTTCCACACCGATGAAAATACCTGCTACGAACTCCTTCTGGATCAGATGATGGGTGAAATAGCCGCACTTTCCGGCTTCTCCAGTGGTTGTCGGAATGGCAAGGTGGTAAGTGTACTCCCACCTTCGGTGGAGGAGCCGAGTAGATTCCCTTGATCCGGGGTCTGAGAGAGCATGCTGCCCAGGGAGAAAATGACTCCTCTCTGAGCCGCTTGCGGCCACCGGATGCCTTCTGTTGTTCTCGGGGAGGAGACGTACTTATGGAGAGAAAGGGGAGAGGAGAGGAAACAGATGTCCAGACTGAACAACATTTTCGATAGAATTGACGGGTACCGTGAAGAGGTGATCCGCCTCCAGACCGAACTCACCTCAAGAGTGGCCCTGGGTCCTGCCAATGGGGGGACGGGCGAACACGAAAAAACGGAGTACGTCAAAACCGCGCTCCGGGAACTGGACCCTGATGTACTGGAGGTCATCAGGGCGGCGGATTCCAGGGTCCCCGACGGGTACAGGCCCAACCTGATAGCCAAATGGGGAGGAAGGCTCAGGGGTCCCGCTGTTTGGGTATTGAGTCATTCGGATATCGTCCCGCCCGGGGATCTTTCCCTGTGGGCCGCGGACCCCTACACAGTAAAGACGGAAGGAGACAGGGTTATCGGCAGGGGAGTGGAAGACAATCAGCACGGCTTTGTCAGTTCCTACCTGGCATTGAGGGGAATCCTCGATTCAGGGGAAACACTGTCCCGCCCTGTAGGGCTTGCCGTTGTGGCGGATGAAGAAACCGGGAGCGAATTCGGGCTCCACTATCTCCTGCAACACCGGAAAGACCTGTTCGGGGAGCAAGACCTCATCATCGTACCGGATGCCGGGAACGAGGACGGCACCATGATTGAAATCGCGGAAAAATCCATGCTCTGGCTCCAGTTCACCATCATCGGTAAACAGTGCCATGCCAGTACGCCGCACAAGGGAAAGAACAGCCTCGTGGGGGCGGCAAGGCTGATCCTGGCCCTGCAGGAACTGAACAGGCTTTTTCCCCACTCAGACCGCCTTTTCAGCCCGCCGGAATCCACGTTCAGTCCGACCAGGATGGATCCAAATGTGCCGAACGTCAATACCATTCCCGGAAAGGCTGTTTTTTCCCTGGATTGCCGTATCCTGCCCCGGTATGAAACAGAGGGAATTCTTTCGGCCTGCCGGGACATCGCCGGCAGAATAGCCTCGGAACTTGATCTGGAAATCAGGCTTGACACGATCCAGCGGCAGGAAGCTCCGGAGCCTACTCCCGTTGACTCGCCGGTAGTGCTCGCGTTGAAGAGGGCGATCAGACGGGTTACGGGTCGTAACGGAGAGCCCATGGGTATCGGGGGCGGGACCGTTGCCGCATTTTTCCGGAAATATGGGTTGCCCGCTGCCGTCTGGTCCACCTGCGAGGATACGGCCCATCAGCCCAACGAATCATGCCGTATCCCGGATATCCTCACCGATGCGAAGATATTTGCCGCGCTCTATCTGGATGATGAAGCAGAAAAGCAGTAGGGAAGGATGACAGGAAAGGGCAAAGGCGCTTTAACTGGATAAGCCGTATTTTTTTACCTTGAGTCCTAATGTTTTCCTGTTGATACCGAGGATCTCGGCCGCTTTTGTTTTCTTGCCCTTTGTGCGGCGAAGGACGAAGCGGATGTATTTTTTTTCCAACTCTTCCAGCGAAAAGAGCTCCTCAGAAAACATCTGAAATTCTCCCTGCCGCTGGGTGATAAAGGAAGGCAGGTCGCGTGGACGGATCAGATCAGTGTCCTCGAGGATCAATATCCTTTCAATGGTGTGTACCAGCTCCCTCACGTTACCGGGCCAGGCATAATCCTTCAATACCTCCATGGCTTCGGGAGATATTTCCGGAATGGGTTTTTTCAGCTTGCCCGCGAACTTCTTCAGGAAATGGTGGGCCAGAAGGGGAATGTCGTCACCTCTTTTCCGAAGGGGGGGCAAATGAATGGGGACTACGCTCAGGCGATAATAGAGATCCTCGCGAAACTCACCCTTACGCACCGATTCTTCCAGGTTTTTGTTGGATGCGGAGATGATCCGGATATCCAGCCTTATTTTCCTTTGATCCCCCACCTTCATGAACTCCCTTTCCTGAATCACCCGTAGGAGCTTTGCCTGTATATTGAGGCTGAGGTTCGCTATTTCATCAAAGAAGAATGTTCCGTGGTTTGCCAGTTCAAAGAACCCGTGTTTTGTCTGCACCGCCCCCGTGAAGGAACCCTTTACGTGTCCAAAAAGTTCGCTCTCAAGCAGATTTTCCACCAGTGAAGAACAATCCACTGCCACAAATTCATCGTTTTTTCTATCGCTGTTTGCATGAATCGCCCGCGCGACCAGTTCTTTCCCGGTGCCGCTTTCACCGGTGATCATCACGGTGCTCCCCGTGGATGCCACCTTAAGTATCTTTTCGAAGATCATTTTCATGGGCCTGCTCTGACCGATAATCAGGTTATCTTTGGAGTCGATCTCCAGACCCAGAGTGCTTACTGCGGGTTTCATCAAGGAGTTCTGACGGGAAAGCGATTTCCTGAGCGCCGCGTCCAGGTCATCCAGGCGAAACGGCTTTACCAGATAATCAAGGGCACCCAACTTGATGCAATGCACTGCGGAATCGATGGTGGGATAGCCGGTGATCATGATGACGGCGGTTTCCGGCGAACGAAGACGGATCTGCCGCAATACAGCTACTCCGTCCATATCCGGCAGGCGTATGTCAAGAAGCACGAGGTCAAAAGACTGATGCTCCAGCAAGTCGAGAGCTTCTTGTCCTCGTGCCGCGAGTTTGGTTGACATGCGTCTGTTTTCCAGGGCGCGTTGGATGCCGTTTCTCACCACGGGTTCGTCATCAACCACCAGGACGCGCTGTATTTCGTCCAGCTCGTTATCTATCATGATTCATGCCCAAAGATTTCCGTTCAGCGTTATGCCTTTTGCCTGAAGCCTTTCAGTCACATCTCTGCAATCACAGGGAGGCGGACCCTGAACGTGCTTCCCCGACCGGGGACACTGTCTACTTCGATCATGCCGTTATGGGCCTCAACGATGCTTTTCACAATCGCCAGGCCCAGACCTGTTCCAATTACCTTGCGCGTCTCCGGATGTTTTACCCGATAAAACTTGTCAAAGATTTTGCCAAGCTCTTCCGCGGGGATACCCACGCCCGTATCCTTAACCTCTATTTCTATGGACTCTCCCAGGCTCCTGGCACGGACCTCTACGGTTCCTCCGTTCGGGGAATAATTAATGGCGTTGCTGAGGAGGTTATTCAATACCTCTTCCATGTTCTTCGGATCTGCCTGGACGGGCTTGAGATCTCGGTATTCGTAGGAAATGGTGATGCCCTGCTGTTTTGCCCTGGGCCCCATGAACTTTACCGCCTGCTGGATCAATTTCCCCAAATCAGTGGGAACCCGGTGCTGGACATATTTCCCTGCCTCTATTTTTGCGATATCGAGAAGGTCATTGATAAGACCGAGCAGCGCATCAATCTTGCTCATTCCCCTGGAAATGTAGTCTTTCTGCTTTTCATTCAGCGGGCCGGTCAAACCTTCGAGGATCACACTCTGAAGCTGTCTGATGGAAACCAAGGGGCTCCTCAGCTCATGCGCGACCATGTTCACAAAATCAGTTTTCATCTGGTCAAGCTGCTTGAAGGGAGTGATGTCTTCCAGGACGGTAACCGTTCCCATGACGCCTCTGTCAGGGCCGAGGGCCGGGGCGGAAATGGCACGCAGCACCTTGAGGCCCACTTGAATTTCCTGGGAAATCCACTCACTTTTGCCACCCTGCTGTTCCAGGATTCCTTCCAGGGTCTTCACGAGCGCCTTGTCACCGGTTATCCTGGAAATCGGAACGGGAGTATCAAGTTTTTCTTTGATGTCAAGAAGCTGCATGAGAACCGGATTGTGCAGGACTACCTCCATACTGCGGTTCGTGACCATGACTCCGTTGGCCATGCAATTGATCATTGTCAGGAGCCGGCTCTTCTCCATATGGAGGTCATAGAGGTTACGGAGATTCTCTTCCTGGTACCGCCGGGCCTGTCGTTCCAGCTTCCGCTTTTCACTGGCACGGTTTACTGTGGCCATGAATTGGTCAATTTGAAAAGGTTTCGTAATAAAATCATAAGCCCCGTTCTTCATGCATTCCACCGCGGTATCAACCGTCCCATGGCCCGTGATGATGATGACCGGAATTTCAGGATGGCGCTCCTGCATGGCCTGGAGAACTTCTTCTCCGCTGAGAATGGGCATCTTCAAATCCAGCAGGACCAGATCAATCATTTCCCGTGCGAGGATTTCAAGAGCTTCCTGCCCGTTTTCAGCCGTAATCGTGTCATAGTCCTTTGCAGTCAAGACACGATGGCAGCCTTCCCGAATGGGCCTTTCATCGTCAACCACGAGAATTCGGATCAAATCACCCATCGCTCATCCATCCATCCCGACAAAAACAGGTTCTTCACCACACACTTCCGTAAACTCGCAAGGCAATTCAATGGTAAATATTGCTCCTCCTTCAGGAGGGCACGCCACGTGTATCTGTCCTCCGTGGAGCTTGACAATATTCTGGGAGATGGTCAACCCGAGACCGGTCCCTTTTCCCGCCGGTTTAGTGGTATAAAACATGTCGAATATTCTCTGGAGCTGTTCTTCGGGGATGCCCGGACCGGTATCCTGCACACTGAACAGAAAAAGGGATCTATCATGGTCATACGTGGCGGAGATTGACAGTTCGCCTTTCCCTTCCATGGCGTCCGCAGCATTGACAAACAGGTTGGTAAATACCTGTTGAAGCTGTCCCATATCCCCGGCCAGTTCAGGCAGGTCGGGTGCAAAGTTTTTCTTGATTCTTATATTCTGAAACGAGGCTTGGTGGATCAGGAGATTCAGACACTTGTTGACGAATTGCTCCACGTTGAAAGAAGAAGTTTTTCCAATGGATTGGCGGCTGAATTCCAACAACTCGGATACGATTTGCTTGCAACGCAACGTTTGATTGATGACTTCCTGGATATCGGTCAGATGCCGGGGATTGCCCTGCAGTGTCTCCTTGAGAAGCTCGGCGTAAATCAGAATCCCAGCCAAGGGGTTGTTTATTTCATGGGCTATCCCTGCTGCCATATTTCCAATAGAGGCAATCTTTTCGGACTGCACGAGCTGGAAATGCGCATCTTCCAGTTCTTTCTGCATCCTGAGAACCTCTCTCATGTCGGTGAAAATACCGACGCTTCCCTTTTCTTCCTCATCGATGGTAATGATGGAGGCGGTCAGGGTTATGGGAATGGTGTCTCCGTTCTTATCGGTAATGGTCATGGGGGTAGGATTGAGTTTGCCGACGGGCCCAAAGGAATCATTTCTCATTTTTCGCATATTTTCCTTGGCTACGTCCATGTCATAAAACTGGCTCAAATGTCCCCCATTCATGATTTCCTTCGCAGAATATCCGGTAAGCCGCTCCATGCCCTCGTTAAAGATCAGCACATAGCCTTTCCTATCCACGACCACGATCCCGTCTACGGTGCTCTGAATGACATTCTGGAGAAAGATGCTCCACTTTCGCACTTCCGCCTCCAGCTTGATCCGATCGGTAACATCTCTGGCGGTTTCCAGGAACTGGACGATCTCTCCCTTCGCGTCAAAAATCGGTGAGACAGTGATGGCATCGTACCGGGTTTCTCCTCGAGAAGTACGAATTTCATGAATGGTACTGATATAGTGTCTCTTTGCCCTCACCTCATCCATGTAACATCGTCTTCCTGCTTCCCCACAGGCCTGGCTAAGACCGTATCGTATTTCATGGCATGCCCTTCCCAGGACCTCCCTATTGGAGAGACCTCTCTTTTCGAGGAAAGTCCGGTTTACCCGATGGATCGTTTTGTCGGGATTTACCACCATAATCCGGTAGGGGAGGGAATCAAGAATGGTCTGAACTTCACAGGATTGCTGGTCCTGCTGCAATCCCGGTAAAGCCGAAGGCAACGGCTGGCCCGTTTTGTTTGGTATGGTACGAGATTTTTTCACCATGAAATGTCCACTACTTGGTCGAAAGCCTGGATACGAGCTTTTTTTCCAGATCCAGAATAATTGCACTCAGTGCGGGACCCTGCCGGACAGGCCCGGAATTATTCCAGCCTTTCTGAAGGGCCTCCTCCTTCTTTTCCCTGAATTGTTCCAAGGTGGATGCCAGAGAGCCCCATGCGAAGAGTTTCTGGAGCACATGCCGTTCGGGTGCGGACAGATCCCTATCGGTGTCAAAGGACTGGCCTGTTTCGGTTTGGATGATCATCGCTCGCAGCTGTTCGGATCGCCAGGATCATGACCCAACGACTAAGGCGTACGCCTGGTTTTTGCCTCCTCCTTCTTCACGCTATTGTATCTATTATACCCATTTTATGGGAAAAAGAAAGGCCTGGAAGCGTAGCGAGAAACCCTTCATTTCCAGGCCTAAGGAAAAATCCGTACTATCAACGCAGGCTATACTTTCGGCCTCGGCAAAACGCCGGCCCTCTCTGCGATTTCAGGCACACGGTGCTCCCACTCAATGGCCATAAGGTGAACTCCCGCTACTCCTTCCATTTCTTTGAACTCTTCAATCTGTTCTACGGCAAACCGGATACCTTCTTCGGCCACCTTGCCTTTGCCGGCCCCTTGGAGTCTCTTTATGAGTTCTTCGGGGACATCCATACCCGGAACCTGTTTGGCCATATACCGCGCCATACCAACACTCTTCATCGGGGTTACCCCGGCGAGGATCGCGCATTTCTTGTGAAGCCCCATGTCAACGGCCTGCTTCATGAATTCCCGGAAGCGCTTCATGTTGTATATGCACTGTGTCTGCACAAAATCGGCTCCCGCAGCGATTTTTTTCGCGAGCCGGTAAACCCTGAATTCGGCTGGATCGGCAAAGGGATT
The DNA here is from genome assembly GCA_964581175.1 of uncultured Desulfobacteraceae bacterium. Classification (GTDB taxonomy): domain Bacteria; phylum Desulfobacterota; class DSM-4660; order Desulfatiglandales; family Desulfatiglandaceae; genus B46-G9. The sequence continues at coordinate 32,576 of CAZONI010000012.1, read as the reverse complement.
GGATGCAGCACCGATGAAGAGCCTGGGAGGGACATCGATGTCCTGACCGTTTATGAATTTCCCCTCGTCTCGCATGGTTTTGACCATATTAATCAATTGCATGGAATCGATGTCAAACACATTTTTGCTCTCCGGTTGATTCCCGAATTTCTGGTGATCGCCGGAAAGACAGAGCATATTTCGGATCCCGTGTGCGTAGATGCCGAGAATATCGCTTTGCATGGCAAGACGATTTCTGTCCCTGCAGACCATCTGAAAATTGGGTTCCAGGCCCTCCTGGAGGAGAACAAGCGATGCCGCCCAACTGGACATGCGAACCACCGCTGTCTGGTTATCGGTCACATTCACCGCGTCTACAAGTCCCTTCAGATGGCGGGCCTTTTCTTTCAAGGCTTCCAGGTTGGCCCCCTGCGGAGGGCCGCATTCCCCGGTAAAGGCAAAATGACCGGCCTTCAAAACCTTTTCCAGATTACTTCCTGACTTATGCTCACTCATTTCACCAGTTCCTCCCTGATCAATTTTCTTGGCCCGCCGTCCCTGGCGGTCGTCCAATTCTTGGCAGGCCTAAATTGAAGGAGATCATCCAGCCGGTCTTCCTGTACGAGTTTTCTCACGATCATGTCCCAGATGCAATCAACATCTTTGGAAATCTCGCATTTGCCCCCTGAAGATCCGCCGCAAGGTCCGTTCAGGAGGCTTTTTGCGCAACGGGCGATTGGGCAGAGACCTCCAAAATAGTGGACAATACAGGTCCCGCATCCTGCACATTTTTCGGTCCAGACGCCATGTGCAACCGCTCCCCCCATGAACTCGGTGTTTACTCCGGGAAAGATCCTTTTGGAAGGATAGCGCTCAGAGAGAAATTGGGGGCCCACGCCGCAGGCGATGGATATAACGGCATCATAAAGAGAGATCTCTTCTTCCAATTCAGCCACATATTCAGGATCGCACTGCCGTTCAAGGGTGTATTCGCCCACCTCCAATTCCTTTCCCTCTCTCTTGCCTGCTATTCTCAGCGTTGACGCCAGAATTCCGACCTCTTTTGAGCCGCCGACATTGCAAACGGTAACACAGCCCTTACAGCCGACGACCAGGATTTTATGAAAACCCTTGATCATCCCCAGAATTTCCTTGATGGGTTTTGGTTCAGCGACAATCATTCTTATACCTCACTGAAATCTAACTGTTTTTTTATAACAATGTGTCCATCCACGATAGTTCTTGCGCACTGCCAGATTCATCAGATCATTAATCCGGCAGAATCACGGTTTTTTCGACAACGGCCCCAGCGTTTTGAGTCTTTCAACCATCTCCGCTGCGATGCCGACGAATTCCTGACCCTTCGCCGCAGAAAAACTGAAGACATCGATCCTTTCCGGCTCGATATCGAGTCCTTTCAGTATCTCTTTCGCATGTTCAACACGCTTCCGCGCCTTCGTGATACCGCTGATATACTGGCAGCTGTCTTCCTGGCAGCCTGCCACATACACGCCGTCAATCCCGTTCTCAAACGGTTTCAGCAAATGCAGTATTTCCACGCGCCCCGTGCACGGCACCTGGACCACTTTAACATTTTCCGGCAGGGTCTTTTTCATTCTGTGTGCGATTTCAGCCGCAGCAGAGGCGCAATTGCTGCAGCAGAATGCAAGGATTTTCGGATCGTAAACGTCATCCATCGATATCGCTCCTTCATGAACCTTCTATGAAGACCAGGGGTGCGTGATTCAGCATTTCATCGCTGCAACTGGTCATGATAATCGCTTTTGCGGGACATTCCGCTGCACACATGCCGCATCCTCTGCACAGACCCGGGTCAATAAAGGCTGCTCCAACGTCATGGTCTATGACGGGTATCTGAAACGGACAGGTCCTGACGCAGGTACAGCATACTGCGCATTTCTCGTTTCTCACTTCCGCCACCAGCCCCCCTGACAGGACTGTATCTTTGTTCAGGATTTCCAGGGCCCGGGCGGCCGCTCCCCTTGCCTGGGTAATGCTTTCCCCGGCATCTTTGGGATAGTGAGCAAGCCCGGCGAAATAGATGCCGGGTCTTGAAGCCTCCATGGGGCGGAGTTTCAGGGGCGATTCCGCCAGGAAACCGTCAGGGTCGAGTTCGATATGAAACTTCTCCGATATTTCCCCCACGGTGTCGGGAACTATGGCACTCTGGAGGGAGATGAAATCCGCATCGATGGTGATGTGTTTTTGGAGAATAGAATCATATGCGGTAACCAGCAGGCCCCCGCCACCTTTTTTTGCTTCCACCAACGGCTTGTGGTCGAGGTCGAACCGGACGAAGACAACGCCTTTTTCTCTCGCCTCCCGGTAAAGAGATTCGCGTTCTCCAAAAGTGCGCATCTCCCTGTAGAGGATGAAGATATCCATGTCAGGGTTTATGGATTTCAGATCAGCGGCGGTTCGAACGGCGAAGGTGCAACAGAATTTACTGCAATAGGGGCGTTCGGGTTCACGAGAGCCCACACACTGAATAAACACTGCGCAATTCGCATTATGCAGAGGCTCCGGATCATCGATCAATTTTCTGCCCAGCTCATCCCAAGCATAGACATTGCTGTTTTCACCGTAAGCGTATTCTTTGGGAGAGGATGCCTTTCCACCCGGGGCCAGAATGGTAACGCCGTGGGCCACATCAATACTCTTTCCTGCCTGCTGCAGGGTGGTGAGGAAGTTCCCGGCGAACCCATTATTCTCCTTTATGGTGGCATTGACCAGCACTTCGATATTTTTGTTTTTCTCGATCTTTGATATCACTGCTTTCAGGTGCTCCTGGACATCGAAGCCCTGCCAGGTCCGCAACACGTGAGAAGTATTGCCGCCCAGCTTGTCCTGTCTTTCCACCAGAGTCACAGGAAAGCCGCTTCCGGCCACAGCGAGGGCGCTTTCAAGGCCGGCAAGACCCCCGCCCACGATCAGGGCTCGCTTCTCCACCGGGACATTCTTCGTTTTCGGAGGTGTGATGAAGGCGGCACGCGCAACGCCCATCCGTATCCTGTCTCGGAGTTGCGAGAAAGGAGAAGTGCCATTGACATTCCTCAGGTCGACCATTTCATACAGGAATGGATTGAGTCCCGCCAATCTGAGCGCTTCTTCCACGAGATCCTTGTGGGTCACGGGTGCGCAACTGGCGAACACAATCCTGTTTCCCCGGCTGCTCTTGATTCCCTCGACGAGATCGCTAAGCAGATCTCCACTCACCTGGGAGACCGCGGCCACCCCCGGTAATTGTGACGCGTAATCGTGGATGATCTGTCCAACGCCCTCATCCATCCCCGGACAGAGATGGTAGGCGATAAATGTCTTGGGTGGGTCTGATGAAGGGATATGGATAGGCTCCGGATACCTCGCAGGGCCTTCAAATGACACCGGTTCAAGAAGAGCAGTGATCTCGGAGACCGCTGAGCTGGCTTGCATCACTGAGTGCGAGATATCCAAGGGACCGCTTATGGCTCCGCAGACGAAGACCCCGGGGATATTGGTAGCGGTTGATGCGAAAGGTTTGGAGGCGAGATAGTTGTCTGAGTTGAGTTCCAGACCCAGATCCCTTGCAAGGGATATCGCCGTTGCGGACGGTCTGACCCCTACGGAAAGAACGACGAGATCGAAATTTTCTTCTCTGGGCTGCCCGGATTCATCAGCATAGGCAATCAGGAGGTCATCATTGTCGCCATTCGGGGTAACCGAGTGCACCCTGGAGCGGATCAAACGGACCCCCCGGTTCACTGCCTCGTTAAAATAGCGTTCCCACCCTTTCCCATACGTTCGCATATCCATGAAAAAGATGGTGGCCTCCGTGGAAACATTCATTTCCATGGAGTTTACGGCCTCCTTCAAAGCGTACATACAGCAGACCGATGAGCAATAGGGGACGTCACAGCGATTGATGTCGCGCGATCCCACGCACTGGAGCCAGGCTATCCTTTCGGGCGGCTTATTGTCAGAAGGCCGCAGGACCAGGCCCTGCTGCGGCCCGGTTGGTTTCTGCATAGCTTCGAATTCCACGCTCGTGACAACATTCGGCAGTCTTCCGTAGGCATACGTATCAAATCTTGTCGGATCAAAAGGATCCAGACCGGCCGCCAGGATAACTCCTCCGACGTTGACTTTTTCTTCCTTCCGGCCCTCCTGCAGCACGATCTGGAAGTCTCCGGCTTTTCCGGAGATGTCCTGGACGGTCGTGTTCAGCAGAATCCGGATATTGGGGTCCTGTTCACATGAAGCAATGACCAGATCCACCTTGCAGCAGGAGCACAGGGGAAATAATCTGTGGAGATGTGGGATCATGCCGCCAAGACTGGCTGATCGTTCCACAAGATATGTGCCATATCCTGCAGCGGAGAGATCCAGGGCGGCTTGAATTCCTGCAACACCCCCTCCGATAACGAGCACAGGACCTCGAGGTTTTTGTTGAGCCATAGCCTTTATCTCCTCGGTAAATTTAGAATACCATTATGAAATTCACGGAACAAAAGCGCAAGTGCGAAAACACCCGAGCCGTGAGCGAAAAAACGAGGCAATTTTGCCCATTTGAGGCATCATTACCCATGTTTGTGAATTTTTTTTCATGCCACAGGCTGGGGCGCCTGTCAAGGGAAATATGCTTGCGTTGACCGACCGGCACAGTATCATCTCCCGCGGGCCTCGGATTTCGCAGTATTCGAACGGCGTTCCCTTCGCGCGCTCCCGCCCGATCACCAGGCTCCGTAAAAACAAATGAGAGTTGACGGAGGAGGGGAGTCTCCGGTATAAGCTTGAATAATTCACGCTGCTTTGATATTCTTTTTTCTGAATAGAAACCTGCTTGGGCAGAGGAAATGCCTATCTACGAATACAGATGTCAGAAGTGCCGGAACATTTTTCAACGCCTCATTCTGCATAAAGAAGAGGAGGCCGGCTTGTGCTGCCCGGACTGCGGCGGAAGGCACCTCCGGAGACTCATTTCAAGGGTCGCGTATCATGCCTCCGAAGCCGACCGCCTGGCGAAGTTTGACCCCAATCGACGTCGGGATGACAGTTTTTATAAAGACACCCGCAATATAGGGCTCCAGGCAAAGAAGCGCGCCCAGCAAATGGGAGCGGACCTGGGGAGAGGTTTCGAGGAAAAACTTGAGAAATTGAGAACCGACCCCGGAAGCGTTCTAAAGGATAGCGACTGAGATATGAAAATCCAAAATTTGACTTTGTCGAAGTAGTGAGTTGAAAGTTCACTGGTGCCGAAGGTCCACGTATGGGAGGGCACTACTCTTTATGATTAGGTGACTTATGAGCCGTGAAGGAGACTTAGTGCTGGTGTATTACCAGGACCAGCCGACTGTGTATGCGAGGATCGAGTACATTGAGCCGGATATCAAGAAAGACTGGTACCAGGTGACCTTGCAACTGCTGACCATACCTTCCCAGACGGTTACCTGGATACTCAGAGATTCCTATATCAATGGATCTCCCTTCACCATGGGAGGGAAACCTATGCATCTCGAGGAAGTGAAAAGGACTGCCCGGCAGGAGCTGGACGAAAAAGAGGGGTCGTCGAAAAAGAACCATGAGCGGGGAAAGATCATCCCTTTCAAAAAAACCTGAATGCAGTGAGGAAGTTTCATGTCAACACCTGCGATTTTTGCGATCCGTCTCGTTACCTCTGTGCTGGTGGCGCTGTTCATTTCCGTTTTTTTCTTCCAGCGACGGTCGGTAATCCTGGTGATCGGTCTGACCCTTGCTTTCCTCGGATTGGCATATGTCTTTGAATATGCGCGGAAACGGAACAAGATGGACGACAGGTGAAATTGCTCACCCACGAAAATGGCTCCCCATGGGTCAAAACAAAATCAGTGAGGATGTTTGAGATGACGAAAAAAGAATATGTATTTGCCTTTGAACAAGGTGATGGAGAGAACAAGAAACTGCTCGGAGGAAAGGGTGCAAATCTCTGCCAGATGACCCAGATCGGGCTGCCTGTACCTCCCGGTTTTGTTATCTCTACTGAAGCGTGCCTTGCTTACCTGAACCAGAAGAAAGAGGGGCTTGCCCCCGATCTGATGAACCAGATTCGTGAGGCAATGGCTCAGCTCGAGGAAAAGAACCGGAAAGGCTTTGGTGACGCCAACAACCCCTTGCTTGTTTCAGTCAGGTCGGGGGCGGCTATTTCCATGCCAGGAATGATGGACACCATTCTCAATCTGGGGCTCAATAATGAAACGGTCAAGGGCCTCATCAAACAAACAGGGAACGAACGTTTTGTGTATGACGCCTACCGTCGCCTGATTCAATTATTCGGGAGCGTTGGACTTGGCATAAACACAGATAGCTTTGACAGTATATTCGAAGACATAAAAAGAAAACACAAAGCGAAAGATGATGTCTCTCTTGACGCAGCCGCTCTCGCTGAAATATGTGATCTGTTCCTGGGCCTGGAGAAGAAGGAAACCGGCAGGCCGTTTCCTCAGGATCCGTACGTGCAATTGGAATTGGCAGTCGAAGCAGTGTTCAGGTCCTGGATGGGGAAACGGGCGCAGGACTATCGGAAGGAGTTTGATATTTCTCCCGATATGGCAAATGGGACCGCCGTAAATATCTGCACAATGGTTTTTGGAAATATGGGTGATGACAGCGCAACAGGGGTGGCTTTCACGCGGGATCCAGGCAGCGGGGAAAACCGGCTTTACGGCGAGTATTTGATCAACGCCCAGGGAGAGGATGTCGTAGCCGGCATTCGAACTCCCAGGCCCATCAGAGCCCTCCGGAGGCAGATGCCGGAGATTTACAAGGAATTGGAAAACCTGAGGCACACGCTGGAAGACTATTACCGCGAGGTCCAGGATTTTGAATTCACCATCGAAAAGGGGAAACTCTACTGCCTCCAGACCAGAAACGCAAAGATGAACGCCTCCGCTTTTATCAAAACCTCCATTGACATGGTAAACGAAGGTCTTGTCTCGGAACAAGAGGCGATTTTGCGGATCCAACCTGATATGCTTGCCCAGATGCTCCACCCCAGGCTCGATCCCAACGCGAAGGAGAAAATTCTGGCACAGGGCCTCCCTGCATCCCCTGGTGCGGCCTCGGGAAAAGTAGTCTTCGATGCGGACAGGGCAGAGACAAAAGCAAAGCTGGGAGAGAAGGTTATCCTGGTGAGGGAAGAAACGAAACCGGAAGATATCCACGGTTTTTTCGCAGCCCAGGGGATCCTTACGAGCAGGGGAGGGAAAACCTCCCATGCGGCCGTTGTGGCACGAAGCATGGGCAAACCGTGTGTATCCGGATGTGAGGCAATTGAGATCAATAACTTGACCAGAGAGGCAATTATTTCGGGGAAAAGTTTTCGGGAGGGAGACCTGGTCACCATTGATGGTTCAACCGGGAATATTTATGCGGGCGAGGTAGCTACCATAGAACCTGAATTTGTTGAAGATCTGCTCGTCCTTCTGGAGTGGGCCGATGACATCAGCGAACTGAAGGTGAAGGCAAATGCCGACACCCCGGAAGCTGCCGCAAAATCAAAAAAGTACGGTGCCGTAGGTATAGGATTATGCAGGACCGAGAGGATGTTCAACCAGCCCAAACGCCTGCCGATCGTACAGGAGATGATTCTCGCGGATACGGTGAAGGAGAGAAAGGCGGCCCTGGATCGACTTCTTCCTTTCCAGCGCGCCGATTTCAAAGAGATTTTCAAGATTATGGGCGGTATGCCCGTGACCATCAGACTGCTGGATCCTCCCATCCATGAATTCCTTCCTTCAGCGGAAGAACTGGTGGACGAGATAAACCACTTGAGAGAATTGCGAAAGACTGTGGAAGGGATGGCGGATTTGCCCCCGATCCTGAAGCTGCTTGATCCGGAACTTCATGACAAGTACACGACTCATCTGGAGATGATCACACGCGGCCTCGAAGAACTGAAGAGCAAGCATCTGGATGAGCCTTTGATTGAGGCCAGGGAAATAATGCTGAGAAAGGTTCGTGCCCTTTCCGAGATAAACCCCATGCTGGGACACAGGGGAGTGAGACTGGGAATCACTTATCCTGAGATATACACAATGCAGATTCAAGCTATCCTGGAGGCCGCCGCCGAGCATCTTAAGGAAGGCGGGCAGGTCAGGCCGGAAATAATGGTCCCGCAGGTGTGTACACTGGAGGAACTGAAGTGGGTGCACGGGTATGTCGCTCGTATCCACCGCGAGGTGGAGAAACGTTTCAACATCAAAGTCCCCTTCAAGTTCGGGACCATGATCGAAGTGGTACGGGCCTGCATGCGTGCGGGTCGTCTGGCTGAACTCGCGGAATTCTTTTCCTTCGGGACGAATGATTTGACCCAGGCAACCTTTTCTTTCTCACGGGAGGACGCGGAGAACAAATTCCTGCCGCTCTACAAAGACCATGGGATCCTTCAGCATAATCCCTTTGAAGTGCTTGATATTAAAGGAGTCGGCCGTCTGATGATGATCACCAATGAGTGGGCGCGCAAGACGAGACCCACTATTGAAATCGGGATTTGCGGAGAGCAGGGAGGGCACCCTGACGCCATCCGCTTCTGCCACCACATCCAGATGAGCTATGTTTCCTGCTCCCCGCTGCGGGTGCCCATTGCAAGGCTGGCCGCCGCTCATGCCAAACTGAAGGAGAAAGACTACAGCCTCGTCTGATTCCCTTCCCCCAGAAGCGGCATGCATCGGATACACGGCTCCCAGGCAAGCTCAGGGAGGGAGCCTTTTCCTCCGTTCCGAGACTCCGGGCTGGTCTTTTCTGCGACTTATCTCCGGAGGAGTTTTGCCCCCTCCGCATTCCACCCTTCGGGATGGCTGCGGCTTCCCCCCTGAGCATCACGGCATCCCAGATTCCGGAAAGGTGGACCCCACTTGGACATCACCGGAGGCGGTGGATTTGGTCAAGACTGAACCCGCTCCTCTGTTACTGATAAAGGGCTTGCAAATGTTCGCAAAGCTTTGCAAGCCTCTTTTTTCCGTTCCCTGGAGACGTATTAGCCTCTCCCGCGGGCGCGCGCAAAACTTCCTCTTCCAGGAAATTGAGTGCGTTTCGGAAATTGATTTCCGAGATGGACTCGGGGAAAGAAATAACTCCCAGTTTCTGAAATCTCAGCGCGAGATTTTCCATATTTTTCAGGCGATCTGTTTTTTTGACTTTTTTCTCCCCTTCATCCAACAACGTCTTTGCTGCAATCCAGTAGGATTCCAGGAAGCTCTTCACCTGGTCACCCCAGATGGGCAATCGTTCAAGACCCCTTCTGGTGATCCTGAAAGAAACGCCGTCTTCGTACCGGTGGATGTAATTGTCCGCAACAAACTCCTCCAGGATTTGAGCAATTTCCTCATCTGTACCAGGATTTCTTTCGAGGACGAATTCCTTCCTGAAAAGATTGCGCAGATAACCGTATTCCCGGGCAATGGACTCATATCCCACAGCATCCTCTTTGGAGGTCAGGAGCGAGATCGCCCCGAAGGAGCGGGGCACGAAAAAGTGGATGATGTTGTTTTTGTAATAGGCGAGTTTCATCTTTTTTTCATCATCAGCAGAATAATAAGCTTCTCCGCCTTCACCGGTCGCTTCCACCATGGTGAGAACTTTCCACTGGACAAGGATGGCCAGGGCTTCCCGTATAGCGTTTTCCTGATCGGTGAGGGAGGAGGCCAGGGGGATGCCTTGATTTCTCACGCAGTCCAGGAGGATTTTTACTGTCTCCATGAGCTGCAGCAGGTTGAAGCCTTTTCTATGCCTGGCAAGAATGGCTGTGGCGACGAGTGATATCGGGGTAACAAGTGAAATCCTGTTTATGGAACGAATGATATCAAGGCCCAACTCCTGGTTGAGCGGTTGCTGCGACCGAGGGGGAGTCTTCAAGTATTCCCTGAGTGACACGGGAGGCGCAAAACGGACATAGATTTTTCCATAATTTCTTTTGAGAAACCTTCTCGCCCTCATCATTTGGAAAAGTGTTTCCCGTTCCTTTTTCAGACCCGACAACTCCCGGATGTAGGCCTTTTCTTCGAGAATTCTGTCGTAGCTGATAGAGACCGGAACGAAAAAGAGATCCTCACAATATCCTTCTTTAAAGGCCTCAAGGAGAATGGAAAGGAATCCGACCTTCGGCAAAATCAGTTTTCCGCTTCGGCTTCTTCCTCCTTCAATGAAAAATTCAAGGGGATGCCTTTCGGCCAGCAGCGCTTTTATGTAACGGGTAAAGACCCTTGCGTACAGGCGCGCTCCCTGGAAGGTACGTCTGATGAAGAAAGCTCCGGATTTGCGGAATATATGGCCCATAGGCCAGAAGGCCAGGTTCCTTCCCGCAGCCACTCTCGGCACATGCATGTGGTGCTCCAGGAGAATATAATTGAGCACCAGGTAGTCTATGTGACTTTTATGTGAAGGCACATAGATAAGGGCCCCCTTTCGGGCGGATTCCCGCAGGGCAGCCATTTCGCTTTCGCGAACATCAATCCCCTCAAAAAGCTTCTTCCAAAGCCACCTCAGGGCCACCTGAAAGAACTGGATATAGGCAATGTTGTAATCCGCTGCAATTTCGTCAAAATATTCTGACGCCTTTTTTCGATATTTCTTGAGGACCCGACGCTTTCCGGCGGCCATTTCCCTGAGCGATCGATCTATTTCCGGATCGGTCAGGACGATCTCTTTCATCTGCTGCCGTGATTTCATGATCGGGCCCAGGATGATCCGCTTCTGCTGGTCGATGCGGTTGATCAGTTCTCGCCGCAGACTTGAAACCGATTCGTCCGGAGATTGATCGGAATCCTTTCTTTTGAAAAATTCCTTGAGATTGAGCGGGGCGCCGAAATCGATGAGCGCCTGCCGGTGATGACGGAAAAAGAGCACTGTCTTTCGAAGAGTGCCGGGATTGTCTTTGTACCCGAAAAGAATGTCAAAAAAACGGCTGGACTCTTTCTCCGGAGTCTTCTTGTAAAGCACAAGCAGCGGAACGATATAAACGGGCCGATCCATTTCCTTCTGGGTCTCCAGGAGAAATGCGAGATTGTCTTTTTGCGCGTGAATGAAACGTCGGGAAAAACCTACCGGGTCTACCAGACAAATCAGGCCGACCTCCCCTGATTCCATCTGTCTCTTGAAAAAGCCAGTTTCGTATGGATTTGGCAGACGGCCGTTTTCAATGAAAAAGCGAATATGATATCGGATTATTCGGAAAAGACGGGACATGGGCAGTACAAGTGACATATTGAGATCGAAGGCCACCTTGGGATAGGGGATCCGTGCGAGCCGAAAGCGGAAGTGATAGAGCAGAAAATCCAGTTGCCCTCGATATTTGATGGCATAGACAACCGTCCCTTGTCTATGAAGTTTCTTCAACGTCTCAACAATGCTTTTGTCCAGTTGAGCCTTCTTGAAAAGCCGATACAGAACCCAACTCAGGAAGAAACCGGGCTTGAAATCCAGGACATAGGGAAATGCCTCGTCATTTTCAGAAAGATTCCTGTGCACGCTATGCTTTCTCCCTCATTTTCTGCTGTAATACCACTCCCGTGAACCGGGTTCACTCTAATGGTGTGCACCTCAGAAATCAATGGAAATCAGAACGATCATGTTTCTCCTGCCAGGATCGGCCAAGCCAAAAATATGGCGGAAGTACTCACAATTATGACAGTTTCTTGACGTAACGCACTGAAAATATGGAAAACAGGTTGCTGGAGACCAGGCCATATTGTGGGGAACGGTATGAGGGAAACGAATTTCTCCCTATTTCTTTCAAGAAAAGCTAACCATTTATATTTAGGATTCTTTTACCGTTCTCAATAACGTTTCATTTCCTTCGTATATGCGAAAATGCATGTTCCTGATGATCTTAAACCTTCTTTTACCGTTTCGGCATACGAATTGCTAACTCTTCTTCTGACGATCAATGAATTCATGAATACCGGGAAGGAGGAAATGAAGATGAGAGGCTTGAAAGGCCGGCTGAGCGGCCGATGCAATGGAAACGGTGGTTTTACCCTCATAGAGATGGCCATCGTGCTGATTATCATCGGCATTATTATCGGAGCGGTGGTCAAAGGAAAAGACCTGGTCAGGAGTGCGGAGCAGAAGCGCATCTACACCACCTGGCTGAGAGAATGGCAGGTGGCTTTCAATAACTACTACGACCGAACAGGCTGGATCCTCGGAGATACCAATACTCCCGATAACAGCGGTACCCGGGACGGACGATGCAGCAACCCTTCCGTTGCAAACATTGAGAGCCAGTTGACCAGAGTTGGATTACAACCGCCGGCCAACGGCCCAACCGGGTCCAGCCTGGTCCGGACCTATACCGACTCCTCGGGCATTTCACGGACCCTCACCATACACTTCAATTACAATGTGAATATCGGCAACTACATCGCCGTTCAGGGAACGCCCAATGACCTGGGAATGGCATGGGACCGAATTGTCGATGGTGAGCAGGATGGGGCAAACGGAGATTTCATCTACGCACCGCTCTGGAATAACCCGATGGCGGCCGCGTGGCCTTCTGCAGTGAATCCTCCTGCAAGCGCGAATGTGGGCGGTATTCTGAAAATGGAATTTTGATGGCCGGGCGAAGTTAAGACCAGGCGCCGAACGAGTCGTTTCCGGTATTGCCCCTATTTTTGAAAACCCTCTTATCGAGCTGCCATGAGCACGAGATTCAAATTATACATCCTCACTATCATTGTCGCTGCCTTGTTCGTGGCGACGAGCTATTTTTTTTTAGGTTCTCTTGGCCGGTACCGGCAATTGAATGCTCGACTGCGCCAGTCTGAGAGGGAGCTGCGGGTGTTGGTGCGACAGCGACAGGAGGCGGAAAAGAAAAGCCATATTCTTTCAAAGACAAAGTCCTTCCTTGAAAAGGCGCATGCTCTGGGCCTAAATAAAAGCCGCTGGGACACTTACGAGGTTGAAAAAAGGGAGGCGGTCACATTCTCCGAGGTGCGAGAGATTCTCGCACAGACGGGAAGCTCCGGTCCCTACTATTTCATTCCTGTGTACCTCCATATGAGCAGAAATCCTCCCGGAATGAAGGCGCCCCCGGGCGCAGAGAAAGGCAAACAAAGGGAAGATGTCACCGCAACAAAAGAAGGCGACCTGATGCTGGACCTTAAGGGGACCTTTCTTGTTAGGGCGAGGTAGTGGAGATGGAAGAGGGGACGAGGGGAGTGTAGGCGATGGGAAAAAGTCGATGGGCCGCAGAACTTGATGGCGCCTTTTACCGGTGCGCCGGCTCGACTCTCGAAGAGATAGCGGACCTCAGCGATTTGCAGGGGGACCAGCGACTTGTCTCCGATTTCCAGGGAGCCATTTCAAGGACGACCTCCGTCGAGGCACCGTACAAATATGCCGAAGTGATGGTGCGCAAACAGCTCCAGGAAACCGGAGAATTCGACGAACCGGTCACCCTCATCTCCCATTGGAAGAAAAGACGGGGGGCGAACGCCACTGACATCTTTTACACCGCCCTTCCAACACGACTCTACTATCGCTCTCTGGACGAGGTCGGAAACCACGAAGCCTGCATCCTCCTGTTTCCTCTGTATGGTATCTTGTATGGTGCGTTGGAAAAGTTGAAGCCGGCGCACCCGGCCGCCGTCGTATTCCAGCATGGCCGCTTCGCCGACATCCTGTTGGGCGATCGAAAACGAATCTTCTATGCCAACAGACGGATTGCGTTTGATGAGACTCCCGAGCAGCTTTCTTCTCTCTGGCAGATGGTATTGTCAGAGATTGAGTCTGCGGAAAAGGAACATCACATTTCAGTAGAAAAGATTGTTCTCGTCACGTGGATCAATTCCCAGGTGGAGGCCACATGGCCGCCGGGTATCGAAGAAAAAGTCCATTATCTTGGGGAGGAGTCCATTTATCTTGAAGGCCGGGAAAAGAAAATCTCATTTTTGAAGGCACTCGCTGACACGCCCGCCTCTTTCTCGGTTTCGAGGTCACGTGAAAAGATCTGCTACTCCTGTTCAAAATTGCTTCCCCTGCTGAATATTGCGCTGATCGTTATTGCGATTTGCTGTTTCGCCGGGCGACTGTGGTATGGGAACAAGAACCGCACACTCGAAAAAGTCATGAAGGCAAAAGAACGGGCTCTTGCCGACCTGAGCCAAGAGCAGCAGCTGACGTCAGTTCCTTATGAGGGAGTCCTTGGTTTTGTCAGAGATCTTTCCCAGTATCGGGATATTCCCAATTTCAAGACCATCGTCAACGATGTTTCAGAGAGCCTTTTTGAGGGGAGTTCCTTGCATGTTCTGAAAGCGGATTACAACAAAGGCAATCTCAAACTCGAAGTGCTTGGAGAAGTCACGGTTCCGTTTGACAAAGCATTCAGGGGATACCAGAGATTCTGCCGCACCATGAGCCAGAAAGGGTACACCCTGATAAGCAGGAATTTCAACACTTCCATAAACCAGTCACAGTTCGTGGTAACCCTGGAGAGAAACGGAGGATGAGAAGGAAATACCTCTCCATATATGCAGTTTCTCTCCTCTTTGCAGCTCCGGTGGCGGCCGGATTTTACGCCTATTGGATTCTTTCAGTGCCTATCAGGGTAAAGGCGTTGTCCCGTGCGAAGCCGGCGTCAATGATAACGGTCCCTGATGAGCAAGCCGTCAGGGAAATGAGCAGGTTGCAAAATGAAATGGGGAGACTGGCGCAACCGGTATCCGAAGGAAGGGAACCCGTAAACCTGAAGCTTTTCGGGTATGAACCTGTTCGGCGAGGAGAATTGCATGGAGCAGGCCGCGGACTCGTTTACGGGCGGGAGAATGCCCACCTCTTAACCATGGCGTTCAGAGGAGGCGAGAAAGGTTTCTGCGTTATCGACGGCACCTTTTATGCCCAGGGCGCAAATTTGCCGGACGGAAGCATCATACGCAGAGTGGACCGAAACCGCGTACTTCTCGTTAAAAAGAAACGGAAAGTCTGGGTGGACCTGGTGAAGGATTCGGCAGCCCGCGCAGAGAACGCAAGCAAACCAGGAGAAAAAAAGTGATGTTTTTCATCCGAGCCGTGGCGGTTTTTTTAGTGCTGGTCCTTGGAGGGTGCGGCCTTGATTCAACCTATGTGCGGAAACAGGAACGGCCTATTCCTGACAAGATCGCGAAACAGGTCACGAACGAGGCTTCGGATACAGGGGCGCTTCACAAAGGCCTG
Source organism: uncultured Desulfobacteraceae bacterium (assembly GCA_964581175.1). Classification (GTDB taxonomy): domain Bacteria; phylum Desulfobacterota; class DSM-4660; order Desulfatiglandales; family Desulfatiglandaceae; genus B46-G9. The sequence continues at coordinate 17,414 of CAZONI010000012.1, read as the reverse complement.
GTTGAAAATCTGGAGAAGAACGCTCCGAGACCGGTGGAAGTAGAGCCCCTTATGCCGACATACGACCCACTCGAGGACCATATGGTCTCCTTTTCCATGGTTGATGAAGACTTCAAACTGGTCCTGTACTCTCTTGCCCAGTCGGTCGGTATGAATCTTATCATGGATCCGGGCATCAGCGATGAAAAACGCCCAGTCACGCTGAATTTTCAGAATGTGCCGGCGGCGACGGTGTTCCGCGAAATTCTCAAGAGCTATGATCTCTATTACGAAATCGATCATAATGTGATCCGAATCAAGCCTTTTGAAGAACGGTTCTTTGAACTGAACTTTCTGGATACGACTACGGATATGAATTTTGATGTGGGAGGAGATGTGCTTGGGGCGGGTTCCACAGAGACCGCTGCGGGGCTTTCCGGAAACTTCAAATTATCCGGAAAGGGCGGCAACAAGGGAAACACCTATGACATCCTGGAACAGATGATTCAACGGATGCTCTCCAAGGCAGGAAAATATTCCATCAATCGCATTGCCGGGAGTCTCTATATAAAAGACACCCCCGCAGTCATCCGCTCTGTATCGAGGCTGATCAACCATCTGAAGGAGATGCTCGCACGGCAGGTGCTCATAGAAGCCCGGATTGTCGAAGTGACTCTTTCAGACCAGTACTCCTATGGAATCGACTGGGAGGTATTGCGGCAATCACTCGCCAACAGTGGTACGCGGCTGAACAGGGCAGCCTGGTCTCTGGGACAGGGTTTAATCCTGAGCGGCGTGCACAACGCCCTCAGTCTCGATGCGACGATAAACGCCCTGCAGACGTTCGGAGATGCCAAGATCGTGTCAAACCCGAGCATACGCTGTAAACACGGGAAGCCTGCCATTATCAGCGTCGGAACATCCCTGACCTACAAGAAAAGCGTCGAGACCACGACAACGACCACTACCGCGGAGAATCTCCTCTCAACTCAGGTTGAGGTCTCTACAGTCTTTGACGGCCTCATCCTGGGGATCGTGCCGTTCATCCAGAATGATGGGAAAATCAGCCTGCTTATCAATCCCATCAAGAGTGACGTCGATCCCGCCAGCATTGAGCCGATAGCCGTCAGCCAGAATTCAACCGAAAGCATCTCGCTGCCAAAGGTGAGTATCAAGGAGATCAGTACGACTATAGGACTGAGAAATGGTGATGAGGTTTTTCTCGGAGGTCTTATCGATAAACATCATCAAAAGCTCAAAAAGGGATTCCCCGTGCTTTCGCGCATACCCCTCCTGGGCTACCTGTTCAAAAACGATTCTATGGAGGATGAAACAAGGGAGTTGGTGATTGTCCTGAAAGTCACTGTCATTTGATTTGCAGGTCTGCTTTCTAAACAGACAAAACCAACCATCTGGATCACACTCATGAGCGTTATTTTTGAGACATTACAGAAAATAAAGCATTCCGCGAACAGACTCGGAGGGGAGGCGCCGCCTGTCTCCGCGAAGAAACGAAAGAGCTGTTCGGTCAAGCGTGCCGTTCTCCCTTTCGGTGTTATAGCGGGGATCGGAGTGGGCCTGCTGGTCTTCTTCCTGTGGGGCTCGTGGGAAAGAGACCGTGTTTCCGACGGACAAGCCGCCAGGAAAGATAATGCCGGCCAGGATACCGTCAGCGAGGGCCGCGCGATCGCAGAGGTGCGGACACAGATTCCGAAAAGCCAAGGGTTGGAGGGAAACATGACGGCGCCGCCGCCTCCGAATTTGATGGCAGAACATGTGACGAAGGGGAAATTGTATCTCCCTGCCTCAACACCCGAACAGGGGAGAGAAGTCGCGCAGTATCTCCCCTCTGCGCAGGATGAGAAGAACAGCCTTGTCCGGGAAGGAGAGAAAAAGGGGCTTCGCTATGCATCACCTTCCGGCAAGCAGGGAGGGGAAGCGCACAGCGCCCAGGTTCCCGATCCTTTTGCCGGGACAATCAAGCCTGTGAAAAAATACAGGGAAAAAACACCGCCGGCCAGGATCCTCGAAGATGCGGGCGCAGGAATTCCGGCTGCCGGAGGGAAAAAAGAGAAAGCTATAGAAAAAACTGCCGGAGAAAAAGTGAACCACGCTGAACAACCCCCGGCGAGCAGGAAGGCAAGCGAAGAGATTCGAACTGGCACCCTCACCCGGAATCCGGAAAAGAGTTCGGAACAGGCAGAAACACCTCGCGCAAAGAGCACCGGAAAAGCACAGGTGAGCGCCGTGGACCAGAACGCACGGATGAGCCTCATGGTGGCTAGGGTCCAGCACGCCATGCGGGCCGGAGACGAGAAGGAAGTTGAGAATTCCCTACGCACGCTGGAGTCGTTGAAGGGAAAGAAAGATGATTATGTGATGCGTCTCAAGGCTTTTTGGTTCCTCAAGCAGCAAAGATACAGTATGGCGCGTGCTCTCCTTGAGGAGCTTGTCAGCAAGAACGAAAATGACTTGGACGCGGGGATCAATTTAGCAATCCTTGATATAAAGACAAACCGTGTGGAAGCGGCGAGGAAGAGACTGAAAGCGATGAGACGGCTCCACGAGGAAAACACCGTAATTCCGGGCATCCTCGAAAAGATCAGCAAATAATGGCCCTTTCCTCACGAAAAACCGACCGGCTGGTGTCTTTCATCGTCTACAGCATGTTCGCAGGCATAGCAGCGTTGGCAGGCATAAGACTCATCAACCACTCGCTTACTATGGGATTCTATAAGGATTTTCTCCTGGAATGGGAAACGGCAATCAGGCGCTATGATGAACACGCGGGAAGATGGCCTCATTTCACTGGCAACAACCATGCGGAGTACATGGAACAATTGGTTAGGCTCATGCGTGAAGAAGACGCTGCTCCCCCTGCCTCCGACGCAAAAGAGGCATTCGTGTATCGCCTGGATCTGCTGGGAGATCCGGCAGAAGATATTTTTGTCCTCTGTTTTTCAGGAAAAATAGTCCTCTACGGGATTTCCGCCAAGACCTTTTCATACCTGGACCGCAAAATCGACGGCAGGGTGGACGAGAAAAGGGGACGATGCAGGGGTCTAAAAAACAAGAACGGATTCAGCTACATAGGGCAGGTGTTATTATGAATAGCGAGATGGAAGAAGAACTGGCGTATCTGGCACACTTCGGCCTGGATGTGAACCCGTTTCCGGTTGCCCCGGATGTGGAACACTTCTTTCTTTCCCGGGATATTGATCGTCTCATAACAGAAATCGTACATGGTATCCTGACCAGGAAAGGCTTCATGATTCTGACCGGAGAAGTGGGACTGGGAAAAACGACCATAAGTCGAAAAATAATGAAAATTCTTGAAGAAAAGGGGGTCCAGACCTCCCTTGTGGTCCACACTTCATGCCAGGATAGAGAGTTGTTACGGGAGATCAACAGAGACTTCGCTCTTTCAGCCGGAACCCTGGAGTTCGGCGACCTGATGAAACTCCTGCGGGATTTTCTGCTTGAGCAGAATATACAGGGGAAAAACTGCGCCATATTGATAGATGACGCCCAGAATCTGAGTCCCGCGAGCCTGGAACTGGTGCGTATGATATCCAACCTGGAGACCGACCAGCAAAAGCTGGTGCAGATCCTGCTGGTTGGACAACCCGAACTCATAAAGAAGCTGGACTCCCATGAACTCAGACAACTCAAGAGTCGTATCATCATCAAACAGGAGGCATGCCCTCTGGGGGAAGAGGAGGTGGAAGAGTATATTCTGTTCAAACTGAATGTGGCAGGAAACAATGGAAAGACCGCTGTTACCCGCAAGGCGGTGAGAAAGATATTTCGCCTGACCGGCGGGAATCTGCGGCAGGTCAACACAATAATGGACCGCATTCTGTACGTGGCTTTTTTGAAGAATACCAACGAGATTTCTCCGAAGATAGTGATCGCGGCTCAAGATGATTTGAAAACCGGGAAGGCCTGGAAAGCTGCGCGCATACCCTCTCGGCCGTGGCTGTCGGCTCCCCTCCTTTGTGCGGTTACGGCGGCTCTGTTCTTTGTTTTCTCTTTCCATTTGAGCACGCTTGTGAGGGATATTCACGCCCTCTTTTTTTCCGGCCCTGTCGTCTCCGAGAGCAGAGCTGCCGCAAAACAGCCAGGCGCCTTGCAGGCCACAATTCCGGAAAAAAAAATGACAGCAGGGCTATCCCCGGAATCGAAAAAGGCTCAAGACCCTGTTTACCTGAGGAAAGACCCCATTCCGGAAGCACTGCAGGATTTTCTCTCTGCCTATTCGCTCAGCAGGTTCAGCCGCGCATTTGACACCGCCCTGGATAAAGGAGATTTCAAAAAAATGTCCGGGATCATACTCCGGGAAACCGGATATCAGCTGATCATCCTGGAAAATCTGCCGGAACAGGTCCGGGAAAGGTATGGGGTGCTGATCTGTCCTGCTCCTCGCGGAAAAGGAAACAGGTATTTCCTCTTCTGGCGACCAAGGCTGTTGATCGGGAAATTCTATTATGGGTACCAGGGCAAGGAGATAGGGATCCTGCAGGAACTCCTTGCAACCGCTGGATGTTACCGGCAGGATGTAGACGGCATCGTTGGAAAGGGCTTGATGAAGGCGTTAGTGGAGTTTCAAAAACAGATGGGTATCGAAGTAACCGGTTACCCCGATCAACGAACCGTATTTCTTTTACATATAGTGGAGAACAGAGCATGACAGATCAAAAAGTGAGAAAACCGCTGGGTGAACTCCTGAAGGAGAAAGGATTCATCAAGGATGAACATATCGCGTTCGCCATGCAGGAGCAGAAGATAACAGGAGAAAGGATCGGGGAGATCCTGGAAAGGCTCTGTTTTGTGACCGAATACGAGGTGATGACCACCCTCGCAGAGCAGGAAGGGCTCCCTTTTATTGACGTGGATGAGGTTTTTCCCCCCGAAGAGGTGCTCAAGCTGTTCAACAAGAATTTCTGCCTGACAAACGCATTTGTTCCCGTCAGGGTTGATGGGCAGGGCATTCAGGTGGCTACGCCCCTTGTGTCGGGAGATAAGCTGTCCCAATTGATCAGCCGCCATACAGGCCTTTCCCCGCAATTCTTTCTGGCTGAAAAGAAGAAGGTCATCAATGCTGTCAACAGGCTTTACTATTTTGTGGAAAACCCTGTTGAAAAGCTCATTGAGAACGAGATCAATCTCCTTGCCAGGGATACGGAGATGGCCAGGGGAATGGAGAATCTTATCAAATACATTCTTCACCTGGCGGTGAAAATGCGTGCTACCGACATCCACATACGACCCATGGAGCGCTCAATTAACGTCTCGTTTCGCGTAGATGGAGTGCTCGTATCCGCCCTGTCCATGCCGGCGAGTCTGAATAGGCTTATCGCCAGCCTCAAGATGAAGGCGGACATGGACATAGCTGAGCAGAGGCTTCCCCAGGACGGCCGTTTTTCAGCAACCATCCTGAATAACGGGTATGATTTCAGGGTCTCGACCATTGTTTCTCCCCAGGGCGAAAATATGGTGCTCCGGGTCCTTCCCATGGAAAGCGCGGTGATGGGAATGGTGCAGCTCGGTTTTTTCGAGGAGCACATTCAGATGATTGAGGAAATGTTCAATGAGCCGTTCGGAATCATTCTGCTGACCGGTCCCACCGGGTCGGGAAAATCAACAACCCTCTATGCAGGCATCAGGAGCCTGGACCTCCTCGAAAAAAATGTGGTGACCGTGGAAGAACCTATCGAATACGACATTCCCCTTTTACGCCAGACCCAGGTAAATGAGAAGGCGGGCTACACTTTTGCCAACGCGGTCCGCTATTTCCTCAGGCATGACCCCGACGTTGCGCTGGTGGGGGAAATCAGAGACGCGGAGACTGCCTCCACCGCGGTAAGTGCTTCAACCACCGGACATCTCGTTCTCTCCACACTCCATACCAATAGCGCCATCGGGGCCATTCCGCGACTGAGAGACCTCGGCATTCGGCCCTTTCTCATAGCAGACTGCCTTATCGGCGTAGTCAGCCAGCGCCTTGTTCGCAAGGTCTGTAACAGCTGCAGAGAGGTTTATCAGGCCTCGCAGTGGGAAAAGAGATATCTGAAAGATGATACCATTACGGAACTCCAGCGCGGAAGGGGATGCGAGGTATGCAACGGCTCGGGTTATTTTGGCAGAACTCTTGTCTATGAACTGCTCTCGGTGGACAGGGATATCTCGAAACTCATAGACCAGGAGGCCGATCTGAGTCTTATTGCGGAAAAGGCCAATGAGAGAGGGTTCGTGAGTATATTCGACACAACCATTGCCAAAGTCAAACAGGGCATTACCACAACCGAAGAGGCAATCCGCATCCTGGGACACGTGCGGCACGAATAGAGTGCAGACCATAAACAGACCGGGCATATGAACTATTTCAGGTACAAGCTTATTGAGAAATCAGGGGAGATTTCCGCCGGTATCATAAAGCTTCCGTATAAGGAGGTCATGTCCGCCATATCGCACCTGGAACGGGACGGGTGTACTACGATCTTCGTGAAAAAACTGGGCCGTGTATTTTCCTTCCTGTTTGAACTCTCCAAACTCCGGTTCCGCCGGAAGCTCCCGCGGCCCTTTCAGGCGGAGTTCCTCAATAACGTCTCACTCATGCTCCGCTCAGGAATGACCCTTACGACGGCCCTGGAAGAAGCGGCGGCGAGTTCTCAGCATAAGGACTTTGAAGAGGACATCAAGGACCTTATTCTCCGCATCCAGGGAGGAGCGAGGTTTTCCGAGGCGGCTGAGAACTACCGGTACATCTTTTCCAAGACAGTGATTCATCTGATCAGGATGGGGGAAGAAACCGGAAAGCTCGACCTGACCCTGAAAGACGCGTCAGAACACCTGAAAAGGATATGCACGATTCTCAGTGACACCAAACAGGCAATGCTCTACCCCAGCTTCGTGTTTACCGCCATGCTCGGAGGCATGCTTTTCTGGTTTTACTACGTTGTTCCAAAAATCGTGAATCTCTTTAAGGAAATGGACGTTACCCTGCCTTCCCTCACTGTTTTTATCCTGAAAGTATCCGATTTCATCCAGGCGAATATCCTCCATATTCTCCTCGGGACCGGAGTTGCGGTGCTCGCTGTCATCCTCGGTTACCGGGGCAACCAGCGATTCCGCAAGGCGGTACACGGATTGCTCCTCAAGATTCCTGTTTCCAAATCCATCATGTCGGCCTCCAGCCTGGCCTTCATAAGCGAGTATTTCAGTCTTCTGCTGAACGTGGGAATCGATATCATGCAGTCCATGGCCATCTTGCAGGATTCCATCAAAAACGAGGTATACAAGGAGAAACTCGATGAAGTGAGCTCCGGTCTCTCACGAGGAGAGGGCATTGCCGATTCATTCGGCAAAGTGCCTATTTTCCCTTCGTTTGTGGTCAGGATGATCAACGTGGGGGAGCAAAGCGGGAACCTGCCGGAGCAACTGGCCTTCATTGCGGACGATTACCGCACCAAGCTTTCCGTCCTGGTGGCCACCATCGGAAAACTGATCGAGCCGGTTGTCCTGGTCGTGGCGGGAACCATGTTTGCCATCATGGTGGGCGGACTTTTCCTTCCCATCTACGACCTCGTGTCAAGGGTCAGCGGCCGATGATCATATTCCCCCGGGCACGACAAGAACCTCTCCGGCGGCACCCTCCCACGAGCACTCATGCATGCACCATTCTCCGATCATCCCGGCCTATTAGGGGGCTTCAGCTCCCCCACCGCTGATATCCAGGGTGTAAAATCCTGAGTCGGCCTGGTTGCCGGGGCAGGCACTATCGCTGGCCGTGAGTTTGAACTGGTACCCCGATCCGGGGGTGGATGTGCTGCTCTTCCTGAATCGGGCGGTATCGTCTCCTGAACTGATGATCTCGAATCCTCCGGGATTTGTGCCGAGCCACTGGATCTGCCAGTTCCCCACGAGACCAAGACGAGGTCCGGACACAGTAAAGTCCTGGGAGAAAGAGGAGTTGCTGCAGGTAAACGTGCGGGGTGAAGCAGGAGACACGGCCAGCGTGCCGTTTGCCAAAGTCAAGGTCAGAATGCGTTCGTCAAGCCGGCTTGCAGCGTCAGTCACGCGGAAGGTGAGATTGTACTCTCCGGCGCAGGCGTTGGTGGTCCCGTGAAGCTCGCCGATGTTGGAGACAATGCTGACACCTGGAAGGGGATTCGGTGAGACGATCTCCCAGCCGTACGGCGTGGTACCTCCTGTGGCGGAAAGAATGGTGTCATAAGGGCTGTTGATGGTCCCCTGGGGTAAAGTGGTGGTTGTGATCACGACAGAATCTGCGGAGCAGTCGCGCGTTTCGTCCATATCCGCCTGGATCTCATTTTCCGCCAGGGCCCGGTTGTAGAATCTCACTTCATCGATCTGCCCCCCAAAGAAATCATGAGGAGACAAGCTCCCCCTGGCGCCGATGAGAAGCCTGCTGCCGTTTGTCCCGATGGCCCCGGTCTGGTTTCTTGTAAAGACCTGTTTTGCATTTTTATACAGAGCCTGCTGATGACCGTCATACACGATAGTGACATAGGCCCATGTATCGGCCGTGACGGGGAGCGAGGTGCCCCCATCCCATGTCCAGTGGGGCATCCAGGCAAACTGGACGTATCCTCCGTTCACGCGTGCTTCATAGAGGTTTTCCTTGTTGAAAATAATATTGTCTCCGGGAGAGCCGTCCCATCTGATCCAGGCTGAAGCCGTCCAGGGAGCGGCACCGGGGTCAAGATCGCCATCGGCCGGGTCTCCGAGGTCCAGGTACCCCCCGTTATTTGCATCCACACGCGTGAAGACCCCGGCCCTGCACACCTTTCCGCCGGAAGGTGCCGTCTGGGTCGGGAGAGAACCGGTCCCGAAGGCCGCCGCTACACCGTTGCTTCCACCGGCTCCTGAATCAACCACTTCGCCGGCAGCACCGGTCCAGGGGAAATTTTCCATCCGATACTCGGCGACGGGCCCCGAGTAGCAGGAACCGGTGCAGGATGGACGGCTCAGCTCATATATGGTCTTGACGCTGGTTTCCGTGGCGGAATCGGGAGGGAGCGCCTTCCCGAAGAGCATGATTTCATCCAGCAACCCGTCGAAATAGTTGCCCCAATCGGTACCGCCTATGGTCAAAGGATCATCGGAAATGCGGGGAACCTGCGTGTAATTGAGAGATGAAGGCGTCCCATTATCAATGTACACCTTCATTGTGGCAAGGTCGTACACGCATACCACATGATGCCAGTTGCCGTCATTGACCGTGCGGGAACCGTAAAGGCTTCCTGTACCGCCATCGGCATAGATCTGAAAGAGAATCTGGCCGTTGCTGCGGAGCCAGACGCCGTAGTTTCTGTTGGTGGAATCACCTTTCCCCACGAGCCGTGCCCAGCTCGGGGGAGTATTGTAGACTTTTACCCAGAGGGAAATGGAAAACGGCGTTGTACGTTTCAAATCGTTTGTGCTGTCTACCCGAACGTAATCGCCGCTGCCGTCAAACTCTCCTGCCCGGCAGAGATGTCCCGCACCGACAGTGTCCGCATTGCCTACGGCTGTTCCGTCCAGTCCTTTATTCCCCGAATCTTCAACCTCACCCGCGGTACCGTTCCACGAGCACTCGTCAAACCGCCACTCCCCCACAAGGTCCGCTGAGTAGGGCGCGACAATTCCCGCGGGCGTAATGGTAATGGTATAGGAATTGGTTATGTACGTATTCGTGGGACAGGTGGAATCGGAGACCGTGAGTGTAAAGGAATACGAACCGACTCTAGTGCCCCCGCTTTTCCAGAACCTCCCTTCAATACCCGACTGATCGACGATTTGGAAACCACCGGGATCAACGCCCTGCCAGTTGATTGTCCAGTGAAAATCTCCCGCATGATCGCCGCCGGCGGTGAAAACTTCGGAGAAAATTGAGTTGTCCACCGTAAAATCAGGATTTCCCGGACCGCCGCCGCCGGGGGAGGGGCTGACGGTCAGAGTGCCGTTGGTCACTGCGAGGGTGAAGGTCCGCGAATTGGTTTTCGCGGAGTCGTACCGGTCCTCCACTCGGACATCAACGCTGTAATTTCCCGCGCAATTGCCTATAGTCCCGCTGAGTGTGCCGTTCCAGAGGCTGATGGTCAGGCCTGGAATATTGGGTGTAATGCCGTCAAGGTACCAGAAATAGTAACCGGAACCTCCTGTGGCCTGAAAAGTGTGTGTATACGTCCCTCCGACAGTCCCGCCTGCCATCGGGCCGGCGTTAATCTGGACGTTTGCCTGGGGTGGGCACTGTGCACAAACCGTCAAGCCTGCCCCACAGCAGTCCTGATCGAAGCAGTCAATATAGCCATCGCCGTCATTGTCGATTCCATCACTGCAGAGGACGTTTGTATTCTCCACACCGGTTGGAGGCGGTCCACCGCCGCCACCGCCGCCTCCGCTGCAATTTTTCTGGTTGAGTTCGTTCAGGGAGAATGCCCGTATCAGGTCGTCGTATGTAGGAGATTGAATCTTCCCCGGTGCGTTAAAACCCGGGGTTCCGGCCGAGCCTTCGCCATTTCCCAAGTCAAAAAATCCGTTCGCGCCGTCAAGGTCTTTCGGGCCCCCGCTGGCAAGCACATAGGCCTGATTGGATGAATTGGAGGGTCCGGCGCCGCTCAGGTGATCGGCACTGGTGGTAAACGCCTTGCCGGAGTCGAAAGAGGATATGGAGGCCGAACTGATGGCCGTGCAGAACGCATTGCCGTCCGCAAAGGCTGCAGTCAGAGTATCATATACCCCGTATCTGACCGCATTCCCCCAGGCATCGTCACCTGAGGAGATGCCCAGTGTCCGGTACGGTACAGTGCCGAAGTAGGCGCCGCTGTCTTCCTGTCCATCTCCGTCGCCATCGGCAAAAGGAAGACGGTGATTGGCAAGTGCATAGCCTTGGACTGCGTAGTCCATTTTTTCCAGAAGAGCCTGCGCTTTTTTGATCTTGGCCGATTGTATCAAGGAAGGAAGGACAGTGGCTACTATGGAAATTACAATGCCTACGATCACGAGAACCACAGCCAGTTCAATCAGTGTAAAGCCTGCTCGTGATTTCCTGAAACGGCTTTTTTTAAAATGATTGTCGCTCAGTTCCATTGTTTTCAATTCTTTTAGAAGGATTTTCCTGTTATGTCAATGCCTATCAAATCTCCCCGGTCCACCCTCAAATTCCATCTCCGCTCTTCATCTATGAATCATTCATCACCACGCAGAGAGCACAGAGAAGCTCAATTTTTGCCCAAGAGAATCAACTTGGAATAGCCGGTGTCTCTGTGATAAGAACAGAACTCAATACGAGTGACCGTTCTGAGGAAACGATTATGTGATCCTATTTGGGAAGACATGTACTTATGCCATGCCTTGCAGAAAAACCCAATAAAACAAATCGGAAAAGAAACAGCGTTACTTGAGCAAAAACCGGTTGAATTCAGCTTCTGTTCCGGGACCAAACAGGGAAAGTGGTATTGACAAAACAAAATGTATGGTGAAGAATAATGACGCAGACAACGATACCGAAGAATATCAGATGGCAGAAAGAGCCCGCTTTGATGGAGGAGTCAATGTATAAACCGATGGCCATATCAGGATTGACCGTTGATCCACTGACAAACAGCCCTATTGTCATCCTGAAGGAAATTGACGGTGAAAAAACACTGCCCATATGGATTGGGCTTCTGGAGGCAACAGCCATTGCCAGCGAACTCGAGGGTATCAAGTTTTCGAGACCCATGACCCATGATCTGGTCAAGAACATCATGGAAATGGTTGACGTAAAGATACTGAAGATCGAGGTTTGCGACTTAAAAAACAATACCTATTATGCGTTGATTCACTTTACCCACGGCGAGAAAAAGATGTCCATAGACGCCAGACCCAGCGATGCGCTGGCACTCTCTCTCCGCGTCAACGCGCCCATTTTCGTGGCGGAAGAAGTCATTCAGAAGTCCGGCCAAATTGATCTGAAAGCAGAACCGGAGGATAAGTCCGAACAGGGCAAGAAATGGCAGGAGATTCTGGAGAGCTTGAACCCGGAAGATTTCGGCAAATACAAGATGTAACGCTGGAGACTCGAGGCCTCTCTTTTCTGTCATGTCCGCGAAAGCCGGAATCCACTTGCAAGTTTCCCGTTTCAAGTTCCAGTAGTTGTTGCGCACGATGGTGCTTTGGAGAAGAGTGCTCCGATGATTGATCTGCATACCCATTCTTTTTTCAGCGACGGCGTATTGGTGCCTTCCGAGCTTGTCAGGCGGTTCGAGGTGCTGGGTTATGAAGCAGTAGCCATTACAGATCACGTTGATTCGTCCAACCTCGACTTTGTCGTTCCCAGAATCGTCAAAGCGGCGAAAGCCCTGAACTCAGCGCAGTCTGTGAGAGTCATTCCGGGAGTAGAATTGACCCATGTCCCCCCTTCCTCCATTGGAAATCTGGTACACCGTGCACGGGAATTGGGAGCGTCCCTCGTGGTACTCCATGGAGAGACGGTTGTTGAACCCGTGGCGCCAGGGACCAACCGGGCGGGGCTGGAGGCGGGAATTGATATCCTGGCGCACCCGGGGCTCATCAGCGCGGAAGATGCCGCCCTTGCCGCAGAAAAGGGCGTCCTGCTGGAAATCTCCGGACGGCCGGGCCACGCGTTTTCCAACGGCCATGTGGCCAGGCGGGCTGAAAAGGCGGGCGCAAAGCTGATCCTGGATTCAGACACCCATGCCCCCCACGATATACTGACGATGGAAATGGCTCGAAAGGTCGTTGAGGGGACCGGCCTTCCGGAAGGGTCCCTGGATATTCTCCTCGAAAACTCCCGTATCCTGTTGGAAAAGATCGGCTCCCGGGTCTGATGACCGCTGCTCGTCAAAGACCTGCCCATTCCGCCCTTGTCCATGTCTCAGAAGTGCCGCTCCATGAATGCCTCTCCTGAAAGCAATCTGAGAAAGAAGAAGTTGCTCTCCTGGGGGGCAGGTCTGTTGATCGTCGGTTTCTGGCTGGTGATGATGGGCCTTCTTATCTTCAAGAATAACTCTAATAAAAGTGCATATTCTCCTAATAATGCAAATATAACAGACAAGGACTCTCCGAAGCTGCGCGCAGGCGAACAGGAATGGATGGAGATCTTTCTTCACGACAAAAAAATCGGGTATTCCCGGAGTATCGTGCAGCCCCTGGAGGGAGGATACACCGTTCACGAAGCCCTCTTCATGCGACTTAACCTGCTGGATAGGCCGAGCCTTATCCGCAGCGAGACCCGTGCAGTTGTGGATGATGGTTTTCGGCTCAGGCATTTCAGTTTCACTATGCAGTCGGGCGCAACTACTTTCACGGTGAGCGGTGACGTAGACGGCAACTGGCTGATCATCAGGAGGGAAGGAACTCCCGACAGAAAGATCCGGCTCCGGGGATCACCATACATAGATTCTTCTCTCAACTATCTTTTTAAAAGGGAACCTCTCGTTGTCGGCAAGTCCTTCAGCGTACCTTTTTTCGATCCCTCGACCCTGTCTACGAGAATCATGTCGATTCGGGTCGCCGGACAGGAAACCGTCAAGATCCGCAACATTCCATACAGGGCCTATCGCCTCGAAACCGCTGTCATGGGCCAACAGGTATTTTTTTGGCTCGATGAACAGGGTAATGTCCTCAAGGAAAGCGGCCTGATGGGATTGACTCTCGTGCGGTCAAATCCTGATCAGGCGACAAGGGATCTCTCTCCTAGCGGGGGGGAAGATTTCTACGATCTGGCATCGCTGAAGTCGGACAAGCGGTTCTCGCGACCGCGGCTATTGAGGTATTTAAAAGTGCAGCTGGAGGGAATTGACAGGACCCCCTTTGACGTTGCGGGCCTGACGGGGAACAGGCAGCAGTACCGTCAAGGGGTCCTGGAGGTTGCGACCGAGAAGGTCCCCCGAAAAGGTTCCTACTCCCTTCCCTACGTCAGCCGCTCTTCCCCCATGAAAAGGTATCTCAAGCCTGAAATCAACATCGAGACAGAAGATCCCGGCATCCGTAAGCAAGCCCGGGAAATTGTCCGCAGGGAACACGATCCGGTGAGGGCAGCGAGGAGACTTTTGGCGTGGGTCTATATGAAGTTGGACAAACGGCCCGTCATGACTGTGCCGAGTGCACGGGAGGTGCTGAAAACACGTACCGGCGACTGCAACGAGCACGCTGTTCTGCTTACCGCATTTCTCCGGGCGTCGGGTATTCCCGCCAGGCTTTGTGCCGGCCTTGTATACGCGAGAGGCAAATTTTACTATCACGCATGGACGGAAGGCTATGTGGGCCGATGGATCAGCATGGATGCAACCCTTGACCAAATGCCCGCCGATGCAACCCACATCACTCTCGCCCGAGGAAACCTCGAAAAGCAGGCCGCCATCATCGCGCTGATCGGGAAATTGAAGATAAAGGTATTGGATTATGGATACGATTGAATTGATTGAGTTGACAAAATATTTCAGGGGAGCAAAGGCCGTTGACGGGATCAGCCTGACGGTGCGTCAAGGGACACTGTTCGGGTTTCTGGGGCCCAACGGCGCCGGGAAAACTACTACCCTTAAGATGATGGCAGGCATTCTCAAGCCCACCCGAGGCAAAATCCTTGTCGGAGGGAAGGACATTGCACAGGAGCCGGAGGCTGTCAAAGAGAAGATGGCGTTCATTTCCGATCATCCGTTCCTGTACGAGAAGTTGACAGCCTTTGAATTCCTTCACTTCATAGCAGATCTTTTTGCGCTTGAGAAGGCTCCTCCGCTTGAGCATGAGATCGAGCGGCTTTTGACATTGTTTCACCTGGACGGGTGGAAAAATGACCTCGTCGAAGGATATTCACACGGGATGAAGCAGCGGCTGGTGCTGTGCGCCGCCCTTCTTCACCGGCCCGAAGTGCTTATTGTTGATGAACCGATGGTTGGACTTGATCCGAGCGGTTCACGCCTGGTGAAGGATATTTTCCGGCAAGAGGCGGCAAGGGGTGCAACCGTATTCATGTCCACCCATTCACTGGAAGTAGCAGAAGAAGTATGTGATGAAATTGCGATCATCCAGGCAGGGAAAATCAGAGCGCAAGGCTCTCCCGAGGATCTGAGAGCAGAAGCAGGAGGGGATGGAAACCTGGAAAGCATTTTCCTGAAACTCACAGAGGGAGATTTGCACTCACATGATGTTTCTCATTCTTCTCAAACCTAAAATAGCCGGTTTTCGAAATCGGGTGTTCCGTTCAGACAGGAAGCTCCGGAAGAGGGCGTTTATCCTCGGAATCCTTGGCCTGTGCTTTCTCGGTGCGCTCTTTTTCCTATCCTGCAGGATTCTTCTCTCTTTTCAATCGGTGGAAATGCTCGGTGATTTTCTCGCGCAAAAAATGCTGAATATGGTCCTTTTGACGCTTTTTTCACTCCTCGTCTTCAGCCATATCATCAGCGGATTGAGCAACCTCTATCTCTCAAACGATCTTGAATTCTGCCACACCACCCCTGCTTCCGCACGGGAACTATTTGCAGCAAGGGCCATACATACGGTGCTGGACAGTTCCTGGATGCTCCTGGTATTCGGTCTCCCGATTTTCATGGCCTACGCCTACGTATACCGGCCAGGGGCATGGTTTTATATTTCTCTTATCCACCTCAACCTGGCGATGATTTTTATCGCAGGGGGAATAGGCGTTCTGGTCATCATGGCCTTGGTCTCAATTTTCCCGGCCAATCGGACGAGGGATATCGTAGTTCTCCTGAGTCTCGTGATGGGAATAGCCCTCTACGTCGTTTTCCGTATCCTCAGGCCCGAGAGACTGGTGAATCCGGACGCCTTCTTTTCCGTGACCGAATATCTCTCGATGCTGAAGGGAATGGATTCCCCGTACCTGCCCACCCGGTGGATCAGTGAAGCACTCTGGGGTGCGTTGGGGCATCATGTGGAGAACTCTCTGCTGTTCAACTGCGGCCTTGCATGGTCGACTGCGGGTGCACTGGCCGTATTCAACCTCTGGTCGGCGGGATCGCTCTATTTTGACGGCTTTTCAAAGTCACAGGAAGCGAAGAGGAGAAGGGGTGAGAAGAGGATCCTGCTGAATGCCGTTGACCGCTTTTTAGCTCTGATCTTTGGACGGGAAATGGGTGCGATCATGTCAAAGGACATCCGGGCCTTTTTCCGTGACAATACCCAGTGGAGCCAGCTCCTCCTGCTGGGCGCCCTTGTAGTTGTCTATCTTTATAATTTCACGGCGCTGCCGTTTGACAAGAGCCCCATTCGGCTTGATTTCCTCCAGAATGAACTGGCGTTCCTCAACATGGGACTCGCAGGATTTGTGGTGTCGGCCATTTCCGCGCGATTCGTGTTTCCTGCGGTCAGCGGAGAGGGACGCGCTTACTGGATTATCCAATCCTCTCCCCTCCCGCCGAAACAGCTGCTCCGCGCCAAGTACCTGTTGTTCCTGGCTCCCATGTGTGTACTGGCGGAAGCCCTCGTGGTCCTGACCAATGTGCTCCTTGAGGTTTCTCCCTTTATCATGGTGCTCTCGGTGCTCACCATGCTTTTCCTGGTACCGGGAATCGTGGCGCTGGGAGTGGGCCTCGGCGCGCGGTACGCTGATTTCGAATCGGAGAATATCGCAAAGGTGGCCACCGGGTTCGGCGGTCTGGTTTTCATGATCATCAGCGCCCTGTTTGTGGCGGCCGTCATTGTCCTGGAAGCAGGGCCCGTGTACATCCTTTTTTCAGCGCAGGTGGAAGGAAGGCCGTTGCCCGCCCTCACGTGGTTATTCGTTGCAGGGTCCTTTTTCCTGGCGCTGGTGATCAGCGGGCTTATTACATACAATTCAATGAAGACGGGACGGAGGGCCCTGGAGGCGTATGAATAACCGGGAACTCTTCGAATACGTGGGCAATGTGCATATCCACTCCCTCTATTCAGACGGTGGAGGAAGTGTTGCGGATATCGCACGGGCGGGCTCCGAAAATGGCCTCGATTTCATAGTCCTGAACGATCACGAGTACATGACCGACTCGCTGCACCTTGAAGAAGAGAGTCTCCGCGGCAAGGTGCTCGTCCTGATGGGGCTTGAAATAGGAGGTAGTGCCTATCCGTGAATAGAATTTGAGCACCAGCTGGTTTCCAATCCACAAATCACCCGTTCAAACCCAGTTCAGTCTTGACAGATTACCCCCGAAAGACAAGAATACGAAAGAATATGCCTGGGTGGCGGAATAGGTAGACGCAAGGGACTTAAAATCCCTTATCGCTTGTCGGTGTGCGGGTTCGATTCCCGCCCCAGGCACCATGCAAGCTCGATAATATACGGTATATAAAAGAAACACATCGGATGAGTATAACTTTGATTTGGTGTTGTTTGTCCCACCATAATCTCACCGTTGTCTCAACTTTATATGGCTTTTCTATCAAAAGTGGCGCTGAGGACCACGGGCGTGAGCCCGTGGGTGAAAGCGTCC
>CAZONI010000011.1:0-63132 GCA_964581175.1 uncultured Desulfobacteraceae bacterium | reverse complement strand
CATTCTCCAGTTCGCGGACATTTCCCGGCCATTCGTAAAGCATCATTTCATCCATGGCTTCCCTGCTGATCTTATCTATGTTCTTATTGCTTTCCTGGGAAAACCGGCGCAGGAAATACTCTGCGAGGATAGGGATATCTTCCTTTTTGTCTCTTAAAGCCGGCATGACAAAAGAAATCACGTTGAGCCGGTAAAAGAGGTCCTGCCTGAATGTCCTCTCACGGATCGCCTGAGCCAGGTCTTTATTGGTAGCGGCGATAACCCTGAAGTCGGCCTCAATGGGCTGCGTTCCTCCAACCCGGTAAAATACCCGATCCTCCATGACCCGCAGGAGATCGATCTGCATTCTCATGCTGATCTCTCCGATTTCATCCAGGAAAAGGGTCCCACCGTGTGCCAGTTCCAATCTTCCCTTCTTGCTGGTCTTCGCATCCGTAAAAGCACCTTTCTGGTGGCCGAAAAGTTCGCTTTCCAGGAGATGTTCCGGGAAAGCCCCGCAATTCACTGCCACGAAAGGACCGTTGCATCGCCGGCTATTGCTGTGAATGGCCTTTGCCGCCAGTCCTTTCCCGGTGCCTGTTTCTCCGGTTATCAACACGGTAGAGTCGGTAGTCGCAACATCCTCAATCAGCCTGAACACTTCCTGCATCGCTTTGGATTGGCCGAGCATGCTCTCGAACCGGGTCCGTTCCCGGTATTCTTCTTTCAGATAGAGCCTTTCCCGGTCCTGGGCCTGCCGGTCAATGATCTTTTCGATCAGAAGCCCCAGTTCATTTGGATCAAAGGGCTTCATCAAATAGTCAAAGGCCCCGTTTTTCATGGCCTCAATGGCCGTGGAAACGGACCCATAGGCCGTAATCATCACAACTGCAACATCCGGATCGCTTTCATTCACCTGTTTCAGGACTTCCAGGCCGCTCATGCCCTCCATTTTGATATCCAGAAGGAGGATATCGTATTTGGTCTTTTCCAGCACCTGCAGAGCCTCTTCCCCGCTGGCCGCCTTGCCCACCTGGTGGCCGTCTCTCTCCAGCCATCCGGCGAGGGATTCCCTCATGATCAGCTCGTCGTCCACAATGAGAATTTTAGCGGTCGTCATGAAGATCTCCATTCCCGGCATGGACGGGAAGAAGCACGGAAAACATCGCGCCTTTTCCCGGGGATGAATCGACCAGGATGGTCCCTCCGTGCTCTTGCACAATCCCGTACGCCAGGGAAAGCCCCAGGCCCACACCCTTGCCTTTTGTTTTGGTGGTGAAAAAGGGTTCAAACAACCTCTGCATGTTCTCCTCCGGAATGCCCTGGCCTGTGTCCTTGAAAGAGATCATGACCTTGTCGTCTTCCGGCAGATGCCTGGTGCGGACAGTCAAGATACCCCCGCCGCTGCTGTCCATTGCCTCAACAGCATTTGAAACCATATTCATAAAGACCTGCTGGAGCTGATCCTCTGATCCGATTATCTCCGGCAGTCCCGGATCAAGGTCCCTTTCTATCTTCACCCCGCTGATCTTCAACAGATTCTGATTGAGCAGCAGTGTCTTTTCCAACAGCCGGTTCAGTTCAACCGGTTTCGGTTCCAGCTTTGACTGCCTTGAAAAAGCCAGGAGGTTCGACGCTATTTCGCTGACGCGGCGGGTCTCGGTCTCCATGAGTGCAAGATACTGGGCAAATTGGCCGGCGGTTCTGCCGTCAAGGTCCTTTTCCTCGATGATCCGTTTCATGAGCAGGATAAAATTGAGCATGCCGGCAATGGGATTGTTGATCTCATGCACAACCGAGGCCGACAGCTTGCCGAGGGAGGCCATTTTATCCTGATGGAGGAGCTTTTCATGGGTTTCCTTGAGCTGCCTAGTACGCTCTTCAACCATTCTTTCCAGGCGTTCCCGTATTCGCTCCTCCTCTTTCTTCGTGTCCGTAATGTCCCTGCTGATCTCAATGAACTTGGAGATCTTTCCTCTGTCCCCCCAGATGGGAAACATGGTGACCTCTATATACCGGGTCCCTCCCTTGTGATCCACGCGGGTAAGGATTTGCCGGTCCGCCTGCCTGTTTTTAATAACTTCCTCGAGCGGGCAAACAAAATCCCCCCTTTTGCACGGTTCAGGAAAGTTTTGGAAAATTTCGTGGCACTTTCGTCCGATTACCTCCTCACGGATGTAACCCATTTTGTTCAGAAAGGCCTCGTTGACTTGAACGATCTCTCGATCCGGAGTGATGACAACGATAAAATCCTGGATGGCGTTGAAAATGGTCTCGAACTCTTCGGTTTGGTTTTTGAGCCTTTTCTCTTCAACGTTGGTTGCCCGCCAGAACATGACAAAAACATGGTACGCAAGGACCCTGATATGGTCGGGCTTTGACCTGAGGATATCGTTGAAGACCTCTTCTTCAGGGGTAAGTACCATGATGAGGTGGACGGAAAACTCAGGAAGAAAAAAGTCCTGGTAATTACCTGTGACTCTCAGGCCCAGTTCCTTGGCCTTTATCACCCCGGGGCTGGTGAGGTCGGTATCCGCAACGGCAACGATCCTGGCCCGCACATCTTCCTTGCGGTAATCGGAATAGGTCTTTTCGAGGACGTCCCTTGCCAGCGGCCCGCCGCCCACGATGCCGATATTGATAATGCTTTCGACGTTGTCATTCATAGCGCAGCTCTCGAATATTTCCGTTCCGGGAAGCTTACCATGACAACAAGGCTGCTTCAAGAGGATATTCAATCCGTTACGCAAATCAATTGAAAAACCTTCCGAACGGGCGATCTTTTCCCCAAGGCTACCGTCAAGTGCCATCTACGCTCGTATGTGGGAGAGTGGTTGGGAAAGAATCCTGATGGTGAATCAGGGTTTCGGTTTTTGGTTGACAATCTCCCCTGTTACGAAATAAAAATGGAGGACTTTTCTTTGCGAATCCGGCAAAGATTTCCAAACTTCCATACACGATGTAAGGAGAGTGTCATGTCTGATAAACCTGTGGGATCTGTCATGGTCGTCGGCGGCGGGATTGCCGGAATGCAAGCGTCCCTTGATCTTGCCGATTCCGGATATCTGGTTCATCTTGTCGAGAAATCCTCCGCTATCGGCGGAGTGATGAGCGAACTGGACAAGACCTTCCCAACCAACGACTGCGCCATGTGAATTATCTCACCGAAACTGGTCGAGGTCGGCCGGCATTTGAATATCAACCTCATCACCTGTGCAGAAGTCGAAAAGATTGCGGGGACGGAGGGGAATTTCACCGTTACACTGAACAAGGCGCCTCGATACATTGATGAGTCGCGCTGTACGGCATGTGGCGACTGCGCTGGAGTGTGCCCGGTGATCCTGCCCAGTGAATACGACCAGGGCCTGGTCACCAGAAAGGCCACTTTCAAGAAGTATGCACAGGCCATACCGGGGGCTTTCGCAATCCAGAAGGCGGACAAGGCTCCCTGCCGCCTGGCATGCCCTGCCGGTCTCAACGTGCAGGGGTATGTGCAGATGGTAAAGGAGGGGAAATACAAGGAGGCCCTGGAGATCATTATGAAGGACCTTCCCCTGCCGGGTGTTCTGGGCAGAATATGTCCCCACGGATGCGAGGATGCCTGCCGGCGTTGCCAGGTCGATGACCCGGTGGCTATCCGCGACTTGAAAAGACTGGCCGCGGATGAGTTTGACCCGCGCGACATTGAAGTGGAATGCGCACCAAGGAGAGATGAAAAGGTTGCCGTAATCGGATCGGGACCTGCCGGCCTTTCAGCCGCGTATCACCTGGCACGCAAGGGAATACAATCCGTCATATACGAGGCCCTCCCCCAGCCCGGGGGTATGCTCCGTGTGGGTATTCCCGAGCATCGGCTCCCGCGGGACGTGTTGAGCCGGGAAATCGAGGTAATCGAGAATCTTGGCGTAGAAATCAAAACCAACAGCCCTCTCGGTCCGGAACTGACCGTGGACGATCTCTTTGATCAGGGATATAAGGCTGTGTATCTTGCCATCGGCGCCCACGTGGGCATTGAATTGGGAGTTCCCGGAGAAAAGGCGAAAGGGGTGCGCCAAGGCGTCGATTTCCTGCGGGAACTCAATCTTACAGGCAAAGTGACGATGGGAAAAAACGTGGCCGTCATCGGCGGTGGAAACGTGGCCATCGATGTGGCCCGGTCTGCCGTGCGGATGGGCGCCGAGGAGGTAAACATCGTCTATCGCCGCACACGGGCGGAGATGCCCGCCTGGGAAGAGGAAATCAAGGCCGCGGAAGAGGAAGGGGTTCACATAACGTACCTCTCCGCTCCCCAGGAAATACTCACCCGGGATGGTGCAGTGGTGGGCGTGCGGTGCATCCGCATGGAGCTGGGCGAACCCGATTCTTCGGGAAGAAGACGGCCGGTTCCTATCCCCGGGAGTGAATACGAAATAGAGATCGACCAGTTGATTCCGGCCATCGGGCAGAGGCCGGATCTGTCGGCCCTCGAACATCTCACCGGTCTCGATTTTACCCGGTGGGGAACTGTAGATGTGAACGCCACTACTTACGCAACCGGCCGTGAAGGCGTTTTTGCCGGCGGCGATATCCAGACAGGTCCCTGGGTGGCCATCGGCGCTGTCGCTGCCGGGCGGGAGGCCGCTGAATCCATTGAACGGTATCTCGACGGCAGGGATATGGCTGAAGGGCGGGAACCCATGGACAAAGACAATCCCAGGTACCGGCCGATCCCTCCCGACATCCTTTCCAAGAACAGGGCGAGGATGCCCGAATTAGCCCTGGAGAAGAGGAAGGGAAATTTCGATGAGGTGGAACTGGGGTATGACAAGGAAGCCGGCCGTGAAGAAGCGGATCGCTGCCTCAACTGCGGCTACTGCTGCGAATGCTTTCAGTGTGTGGATGCGTGCGGGGCACAGGCCGTAACGCTTACGACCCATGCCCAGCAACCGGAAACCGTGGATCTGGAGGTGGGATCAGTCATTCTTGCCCCGGGATTTACCCCGTTTGATCCCTCTCGCTTCGATACCTACAACTACGCCGACCATCCCAACATCATTACCTCGATGGAGTTCGAGAGAATTCTGTCTGCTTCCGGACCCACCGTGGGGCACCTGATCCGGATGTCCGACCGCAAGGAGGCCAGAAAGATAGCATGGCTGCAGTGTGTAGGCTCCCGGGACATAAATCGCTGCGATAATGCCTATTGTTCCGCGGTGTGCTGCATGTATGCCACAAAAGAGGCGGTCATTGCCAAGGAACACGGTGGCGAGGACCTGGAATGCGCCATATTTTACATAGACATGCGGACCCACGGGAAGGAATTCGAACGATACTATGATAATGCCAGGGAAAAACACGGCGTGCGATACATTCGCTCGCGGGTCCACTCCATCTTTCCCGAGCCGGAAACGGGCGACTTGATCATCAGGTATGCCGATGAAAATGGGAATTTCTTCGAAGAACTGTTTGATATGGTGGTGCTCTCCATAGGACTTGAGACCCCGCCCGAGACCATAGAACTTGCCGAAAAGCTCGGGATCGATCTGACGGAAGGCAATTTCTGCCGGACTGATTCTTTCAGCCCCGTCGCTACATCCAGACAAGGCATTTACGTCTGCGGGGCTTTTCAGGGACCCAAGGATATCCCCCAGTCGGTGGTCGAAGCCAGCTCCGCGGCAGCAGAGGCAGGTGCCCTGCTCAGTCCCAGTCGAAACACCCTGACCCGGACAAAAGAGATCCCGAAGGAGAGGGCTATCGCGGGTGAACGACCGAGAATTGGTGTTTTTGTCTGCCATTGCGGGATAAATATCGGGGGCGTTGTGGACGTCCCGGCCGTGAGGGAATACGCTGCGAGCCTGCCTTACGTGACATATGTTACCGACAACCTCTACACCTGCTCCCAGGATACCCAGGACACCATTGCCAAGGTTATAGACGAGGAAGGGCTGAACCGGATCGTGGTGGCTGCGTGTACCCCGAAGACTCATGAGCCGCTCTTCCAGGAAACCCTGGTCAATGCCGGCCTCAACAAGTACCTCTTTGAGATGACGAATATCCGGAATCAGGACTCGTGGGTACACAAGGACAATCCTGCGGCCGCCACGGAAAAGGCCAAGGACCTGGTACGCATGGCGGTGGCCAAGGTGGCCCTCATGGAGCCCCTGCGGGAGACCGAACTGGGGATTAACCAGAAGGCGCTTGTGATTGGGGGAGGCATCTCAGGCATGGTTACCGCGAGGACCCTGAGTAAACAGGGATACCAGGTATGTCTGGTGGAAAGAAATGATGCCCTGGGCGGTCAGGCCCTGAACCTCTACAAGACCTGGAAAGGAGAGGATGTCCGGAAGAACCTCTTGGGACTGGTGAAAGAAGTAGAACGGGATGACAACATTGAAGTCCGCCTCAATACCATACTGAGTCACGTGGACGGCTTTGTCGGCAATTTCAAGACAACCCTCAAATCAGGTGATAATGAACAGGAGCTGGAACACGGCATCGCAGTGATCGCCACCGGCGCAGAGGAATACAAACCTGACGAATACCTTTATGGAAAAGACCCCAGAGTGGTAACACACCTGGAGCTGGACCGGAAGCTCATGAATGATCCTTCCTCACTGAAGGATCTGAACACGGCTGTTTTTATCCAGTGTGTGGGTTCCCGCGAACCTGCCAGGCCCTACTGCTCACGGGTCTGCTGCACCCATTCCATGGAAAGCGCTCTCCAGCTGAAAGAGCTGAACCCGAACATGGATGTCTATATCCTGTATCGGGATATCAGGACGTACGGGGAGCGGGAGGCACTCTACAGAGAGGCACGTGAAAGCGGCGTCATGTTTGTCCGTTACAAGCCTGACGGGAAACCGCAGATTGAAAGCTCTGCGGAGGGTCTTGCAATCCAGGTTGTCGATCCGATCCTTCAGCGTCCCTTGGTTATAAAAGCGGATCTGCTTGCGCTCGCTTCAGCCATTGTCCCCTACAAGGATGAGGAGTTGGCCCAGCATTTCAAGATCACCCTGAACGATGACGGCTTCTTCGTGGAGGCCCATCCAAAGCTGGCCCCGTCTGAATTCGCCACTGACGGCGTTTTTCTCTGCGGGATGGCCCATTATCCCAAGCCCATTGATGAGTCGGTGGCCCAGGCCCAGGCGGCGGCGTCACGGGCTGTCACGCTCCTCGCACGAAAGACTGTGCAGGTGAGCGGGGCCGTGGCCTACGTGACCCCGGCTTACTGCAGCAGCTGCGGGGTGTGCGTCTCCATCTGCCCCTATTCCGCGCCTTCATTCGTTGAGGAAGGGCCCTTTGCCGGGAGGGCACACGTCAACGCGGCCCTGTGCAAAGGATGCGGCCTCTGCGTTGCATCGTGCCGCTCCGGCGCCCTCAACCTGCGGGGCTTTGAGGAAGGCCAGATTATGGCGATGATCAATGAAATATAGCTGATGAGGAGATTCATATGAACGACGACTGGGAACCGAAGATTACCACCTTTCTGTGTCACTGGTGCAGCTACGGCGCTGCAGATCTTGCCGGGGTCAGCCGCCTCCAGTATCCGCCCGACTTCAGGGTCATACGAGTCCCCTGTTCCGGGCGGGTGAGCCCCAAGTTTATTCTCGCTGCGTTTCGGCATGGTGCGGACGGCGTCTGGGTCTCCGGGTGACACCCGGGAGACTGCCATTACCTGGAAGGTAATTATTACGCCAGACGCAAATTCGCTCTCCTGAAGGATCTCCTGGAACATGTGGGATTGGAACCCGGGCGGCTTCATTTCTCCTGGATCAGTTCAGCCGAAGCCACCAAGTTCGTTGAGGTAGCCAACGAGGTGAGCGAGGCGGTCGGGGAGCTGGGGCCGGCCGAGTACCTCATCAAGAAACGAGCAGAGGTAGCATAATGATCGAGTATACGGAAAAGATCAGGGCAATTGCCAAGAAGCTCCTGGAAGAGGGGACCGTGGACGTCTTTGTCGGGTACCGGAAAGGCTCCGTACCCATGATGAATGAGCCTCTCCTCATCAGGGACCCCGCCAAGGTGGATCTGCTTCACTGGGACAGCAATTGCGGACTCAACCTCTGCAACTACCTGACCGGGAGGACCGATCGAATAGGCATCATTGCAACCGGGTGTAATTCCAGGAACATTGTCACCCATATCATCGAAAATCAGGTCAAGCGCGACCAACTCCACATCGTGGGCATCCCCTGCACCGGGATGATAGACCACCGGGCGGTAAAAAGGGCCGGTGGAGGAAAAGAGATCCTGGAGGTCACGGAAGAGGGTGACTCTTTCACGGTGAAGGGTAAAGATTTCGAAAAGACCCTCAAAAAGGCTGATTTCCTGCAGAACAATTGCGCCGTTTGCCGCCACCGCAACCCGGTAGAGTACGATGAAATGGTAGCCGAGGCTCTGGCAGAGCAGGAAGGGGTTGATCCGTACGAGGATGTAAAAAAAATCGAGAATATGTCTTCCGATGACAAGATGCACTTTTTCCGGCAGCTTATCGCGCGATGTATCCGCTGCAACGCATGCCGGGACGTGTGCCCGTTGTGTTATTGCCCGACGTGTTTTGTGGACGAATCACGGCCCCAGTGGGTGGGAAAAAGCAACGATCCGACGGATACCATGACGTTCCATCTCCTGCGGGCCTATCACTGTGCCGGGCGGTGTACCGACTGCGGAGCGTGCGAAAGGGTGTGTCCCGTGGGAATCTCCATGCGGCAGTTTACCAAGAAACTGAACAAGGACGCCGAAGAGCTGTATTCCTGGGAGGCGGGTCTCAGCCTGAACGAGAGACCTCCGCTGGATGTCTATCAGCCGAGTGATTGTGACGATTTTATTAAATAGTGCCCATTCACGAATAGAATTTGGGCACTAGCGGGTTTCCAATCCAGAAATGAGATATCTTTTACAAGACCTGACAGCCTTTAGCCTACTGCCTAAGCAAGCTGGAAAGGCACATCGTGCCTGGAAGAGGTAATTTCCATGACCGAAAAAATATTCTCGAAGAAAGCATGGCTGGAAACATTGCATGGACTGACCAAGGAATACAAGATATTCGTCCCGGTCAGGGATGGAGACTTCTCCGTGTTTCAGCCCCTCGAAAAGGACACAGAGCCGGATTTTGACTACCAGAATACCCGGCTTTCTCCAAAGGGACTTATCTATCCTCAGTCCGAGAGGATGTTCGAATACTCGCTGGATGAAAAGGACCCCGAAAGCAATATCCTGAAGGAGGCGCCGAAAGACTATAGCCCCCAGGCCATAGTGGGAATTCGGCCCTGCGACGCCCATGCTTTTCAGCTCGTGAAGCGGAATTTTGATACTCCTGAATATCCTGATCCATGGTGGGTACGGCGTTTCGAATCAACCACCATGGTCGGGCTGGGGTGCAATGAGCCATGCTCCACGTGCTTTTGCACGGCCATGGGAGGCGGCCCTTTTGATGAAACGGGACTGGATGCGCTGCTCTATGACCTGGGGGAAACCTACCTTGCCCGGAGCTTCACCGACAAGGGCGAGACCTTCCTCAGCAAGGCCAAAGGCGGAAAAACGGCCGATGAAAAGGCCCTGAAGCGTGCTGCGGCCCTCTCCTCGAAAGCGGCCAAAGGCATGCCCGAACCGAAGGAACTTGATCCCATAAGAGAAAAGGCCATCAACGACCTGTTTGACGCGCCCTTCTGGGAAGATGTTGCCTTTGCCTGCCTCAACTGTGGGACCTGTACCTTCCTCTGTCCTACCTGCTGGTGCTTCGATATCCAGGACGAAGTGCAGGGAAAACAGGGCGACAGGATCAGGAACTGGGATTCCTGCATGTTCCCGCTGTTCACGCTGCATGGGTCCGGCCACAATCCCAGGGACAAGAAATTTCAGCGGGTTCGCCAGCGATTTATGCACAAACTCAAATATTTTGTGGATAAATATGATGCCGGTTTCCACTGCACCGGATGCGGGCGCTGTGTGCAATTTTGCCCCGTGAATATCGATATACGAGAAGTGCTCAGCCTGATGGCCAACTGCGGATAATCCGTTAACCCGCAAACCGGCCAACGGGCGCACCCGGCTCAGCCTGGTAACGAGAATCAAAGGAGGATGCTCCATTGGAAAATCCCTATCTCCCCTATCCGGTCCGCATAGATGATATTGTAACCGAGACCGAAGACCGGAACCTCAAGACATTCAGGTTTGTCTTTCTCAATGCTGAAGATGAGAAGAAATTCGCCTACACTCCCGGCCAGTTCGCCGAGCTCTCCATTCCCGGCAAGGGGGAGATCCCCATCGGCATTGCCTCCTCCCCCACCGAGAAAGGATTTGTCGCCTTTACGGTCAACAAAGTGGGGCTTGTGAGCAGCCATCTCCACAACATGAAAAAGGGAGACGTCATGGGGATCCGGGGCCCGCTGGGGAACTGGTACCCCTGGGAGGAAATGAAGGGGAAGAATGTGGTCATCATCGGCGGCGGGTTCGCCTTTACCACCCTCCGATCGAGCATCGTGTACATGATTGAGCCGGGAAACCGGTCGAAGTTCAAAGATATCAGGGTGGTATACGGGGCGAGAAATCCGGGCATGCTCCTCTATGGCCAGGAGTTGGCCGCGTGGGAGCAAAGGGACGATATAGAAATCCATATAACCGTGGACGGTACCAACGACCCTGACTGGAAATACAACGTGGGGTTCGTACCGACCATCACCGAGCAGAAGATCACCAGCGCAGACAACGCCATCGCGATCGTCTGCGGTCCCCCCATCATGATCAAGTTTACCCAGCCGGTGCTGGAGAAGCTGGGCTTCCCGCCGGATCGTATCATTCTGTCCCTTGAAATGCGTATGAAGTGCGGAATCGGCATCTGCGGGCGCTGTAATATCGGGGACAAGTTCGTTTGCAAGGACGGCCCGGTTTTTTCTCTGGCCCAACTCAGGGCATTGCCCTCGGAGTATTAACCCGGATTTTCACCGATAATCTGCTGTGACGGCGGGAACCTTCGTTTCTTTGTTTTCCTGCATGAAAAATTCCTGTACCCTTGAAGCACCTGAGAAAACGGGGTCTCCACCATGCACCTGGAACGTGTTATCCTCTTCCCTGAAAAGTATCCAACCAGAAAATATTATCCCTTCAGCGTTCCCCTATTCCAGGAAACCAGAGAGATACGGTTTAACTCGAACATCACGTTCTTTATCGGTGAGAACGGTACCGGCAAATCAACGTTGCTTGAGGCCATAGCACACAAATGCGGCATTCATATCTGGAAGGCCGAAGAAAGGACCCGCGTCAAGACAAATCCTTATGCCCAGACCCTTTACAAGTACATTGAAGCGCCCTGGACAAATGGGTACGTCCCCGGCTCTTTTTTTGGATCCGACACCTTTCGGCACTTTGCCCAGAGCGTGGAGGAATGGGCCATTGCCGATCCCGGGATGCTGGACTATTTCGGGGGGAAATCGCTCATTACCCAGTCCCACGGTCAGTCTCTCATGTCCATGTTCAGGACCCGCTACGAGTTGAAAGGGCTTTATTTGATGGACGAACCGGAGACGGCCCTTTCGCCGAAAAGCCAGCTGGAATTGCTCAAAATCCTGAACAAACAGGGGGCAGCTGAACATGCACAGTTCATCATAGCCAGCCATTCTCCCATCCTTCTGGCATGCCCGGGCGCCGAAATTTACTCTTTCGACCATATCCCCCTCGAATCCATCGAGTACGAGGATACGGAATACTACAAAATATACAAGAGCTTCATGGAGGACAGGACGCAGTTCCTCTAACCTGTTTCCGTCCATAAGAGTTAATTTCCTCAAGACCGTCGGGAAAAAAATGGGTATCCAGGAAGCTATAAGAGATTGGGCCTGACCTATACCTTCCACCCCCTTTGCTCCGGAGGCCTTTCAGGGAACTCCGGTTACATTGCTCTCGGGAGTGATCATCGCGGATACGCAAAGGATCCTGAACGTTGTAAGTGAAGGAGGGGAACAAGACAGTTCAGGAGCGGCACCGTCAAGGTAAGCTTGAGGATCAGTTAACCCGTTGGTTTGGCGCAGGGGCCCGGTGCAATTTTGACAATCGCCGGGACCTCTGATAGGGTACAGGAACCAGAAATCAAGGAAAAATAGGCAAGCCCCGCAACGGAGGACGACCCCCGCATGACTCGGTTCTCATTCCTGAGTGACAGAAACCGTGAACGGTACCTGAGATTGATCAATCCGGTGGCCGATATTTTTGCCCGTTTTCACGTGCATCCGAACATTCTCTCTCTCCTGGGACTGCTGCTGAGTGGACTGGCGGCGGTCCTTTTCGCCATGGGGGGGTTTTTCTGGGCCGGATGGGTGGTTGTTCTTGCAGGTACCTGTGATGTCCTGGATGGGGAACTCGCCCGGTTAACCGAAAAAACATCCCCGTTCGGCGCGTTTTTCGACAGTGCGCTGGACCGTTTTTCAGAGGTTCTTATTTTTTCGGGACTTGGCTGGTACTTTTCCGGCGGCTGGATCGGGGACGTCCGCAGTCCTGTGGTGGTTCTTTTCATCATCCTTGCCATCGGCGGCTCGTTCATGGTGAGCTATACGCGGGCACGAGCCGAAGGCCTGGGAATGGAGTGCAAGATAGGACTTTTGCAGAGACCTGAAAGAATGGTCCTCTTGATCATAGGCTCGCTGCTGGGTTCTCTTCCCGCCGTGGGCGTGTGGATCATGAAAGGCTGCCTTTTCCTCCTGGCCCTCCTTTCCAACTTTACGGCCCTCCAGAGAATGATCAATGTAAAAAGGCAGCTCATCAGGGAGAGAGAGGCCGGTGAAAGATAGTATTGTTTGTCCCCATTGCGGGCAGGTGGTGGAGAAATACCGCAACCCCTTTCCAACTGTTGATATCATCATAGAAATGGAACAAGGCGGAATTGTTCTCATAAATCGGAAGAATCCTCCTTTGGGGTGGGCCCTGCCCGGGGGGTTCGTTGACTACGGAGAATCCCTGGAATCGGCGGCCCGGCGTGAAGCAAAGGAGGAAACGTCACTGGATGTTGAACTCCTCTACCAGCTGGGAGCTTATTCGGATCCATCCAGAGACCCGCGGCACCATACCATTTCCGTTGTGTTTGTGGCGTCCGCCGCGGGGACCCCGCACGCACACGATGATGCCCGTGATGCCCGCATCTTCCGCCGGGATTCCCTGCCGAACCTGCTCGCCTTCGATCATGCGCGAATCCTCCGGGACTACTTCGAAATATGTCTCAGAAACGCATAAGATCTCTCCTGTTCCCCGGGATCCTCGTGGTTCTTCTCGTCTGCGTCTGCGTGCTCTACCTGAACTTTCTTGTCCAGAGACCCTCTGTTCAACGATTCCTGGTCGAAAAAATCTCGAAAGCGGCCGGGTACAACGTGGAGGTGGAAAGGTTTCGCGTAAGCCTCTGGAGGGGACTTACGATCACGGCGCAAGGGTTATCCGCCTCGTCCAGGGACCGAAACGAGCATATTTCCGCATCCATTGCACGAATCGGGTTTGATGGAAAAGCACTCCTGAGAGGAGATATCATTCCCAGGAGCCTGGACCTGGAAAATCCGATCATCACCTTTCCCCTTCGCGGCCAAAAAGAGGGACAAGAAGCGTCTGTGGAAGAAACACTGGAGAAAATCAATTTTCTCAGGCTCGCGGCGATTCGATCTCTTTCCATCACGGGAGGACAGGTGAAAATAGAGGGATCACCCTTTTCACTGCAATCCCTTTTCCTGAGAGTTTCCCGGGGGCAGAAAGCCCCTGAGCAGGTGATTCACCTCAAAACCGCCTTCGGTTTCAAAGGACGGTATATCCCTTTTCGTGTCCAGGGTCATGTGCGATACGGAGAAGGGCTGGCAAAGACGTCGGTCGATCTCCTGGGCGAGGCCCTCAAGGTCCCCGTGTCGTGGGTCCCATGGCCTCGTTTTGCGCCCTTTTCCGCCGGGTTGATTGATGTGGAGTTCCATGCCGCCGGGTCCCCACTCGGTGAAACCTTCTCAGCTGGAGGGGCCTTGCGTGGCCGCAATCTGCGTTTCGCGATTTCCCATGGAGGGAGACGGAAGGAATATGCGTTCTCTTCCACGGTTATTGATTTCAAGGCGCGGCTGGATAAAGGAGCACTCAGGATCTCCATATCTCAGGCCAAATTGCTGGATACATCACTGTCGGCAAAAATCTCATTTGAGCCGGCGAAACCCTCTTCCCGTCTGAACCTTTCCATCCAGAGTCCCTTCATGCCACTAGGGACCTTCAAGACCCTTTTTCCGACATCGCTCGTTCCGGCCTGGATAGAGGAAGACCTTTTTCCCCGCCTGTCGGGAGGGGAGGTTGTGACCGATCACTTCTCGCTCGACGGCACCCTCGATCAGATCGACCATCTGAGCCGGCCTGAGAACAGGAGCATTCTGGCCATGAAGGTCATGTGGAGGAATATGAATGTCCTGGAGGACGAATTCTCCCTCCCCTTTCAGGAGGTCGCAGGACAGATGGAGATCAAGGGGAACGTCCTGGAGATCTCCCCGCTGCAGGGTCATTTCGGGACTTCCAGCGTAAAACAGGCCTCCCTGGCAGTATCTCCGCTGATCGGGGACCGCCCTGTGTACAGCATTACCCTTGACGGAGAGTTCGCCATCCGGGACCTCGTGGAGATGCGGCAGCTTCCCTGGACCCCCAAGGAACTCAAGGAGGGGCTCACGGCACTCGTGGGTTCTTCCGGCCTCCTGAGTGCCCGGCTCAAGGCTGTCAGGAAGGGAAGCGAAACCGTCCCCCGCATCGAAAACGGATCTTTCGAGTTCAGGGAATGCACCTTCATCCACAAGGCTTTGCTTTTCCCGGTCAAGGTGGCAAAAGGAGATGTGCGAATCGAAGCGACCGGCCCGGTCCACTTCAAGGGAAGCGGTTCATGGGGGCACTCAGCCCTGGCGGTCTCAGGTTCGGCAGATCGATCAATAGAGAACCTCAAGACGAAGATCACGGGGGCTCTGGATCTTGATACGCTCGCCGCCAAGTTGCTTCCGGGAAGGACATGGTCCCTCCATTTTGGAGAATATGCTGCGTGCAACATGGATGTCTCAAGGAAACGCGCTGCGTGGTTTTTTGCCGGGGCGATTGATTTGAAAGAAGAACCCGCCCTCAAGTTGGGTTCTCTTCAGCTCAATCCCCTGATCAAAAAGGGGGATATACGCTTTGATCTCGGCTATATTCCGGGAAAAAACCTGCATATCACGAGTCTGGACGGCCGCTTCGGAAAATCCTCGCTCTCCGCATCGGGAGAGATAAGCCTATCCGGAGAAAAGAGAATCACGGCGGAGGTGAACATCCCTGGATTATTCATCAAGGATCTGGGCGTTCAGCTCCAGGGAGGCTGCCCGGTCGCCGGGGGAGTCATCGCAGGACATATTCGGGGAAGTCTTCCATGGGACGATCCTCTTTCCTGCAGCTTGACCGGCGAATTGGAGTCCTGGGACCTCTGCCTGGCGCTCGACGGGTTCCCTCATCCCCTGACGAACGGGACGTTCAAGGCCTTTTTTTCCGGCGACAGGCTGACCATCAAATCGCTGGTGTTCACAACAGGGAAGAACACCATTGAAATCCAGGGGGACCTCCACGGTTGGAAGGCCCTTCAGGGCAACCTCACCGCGGGGTCAAAAGAAATCGATTTGGCGGATCTCCTTCAGCATAAATCCGACCAGCCGCCGAAGAGAGGAGAGTCTTTCTTTGGATGGATGTTGAAGCACGGTACAAAACTGGGCGTTTCTCTTCGGGCTTCCAGAGTGATCTGGCAGGAGATGAGAATGGGGCCTTTTGCCGGTGATGGTCTTCTCGAAAAAGGCGTCTTTCATCTCTTGAACTCCAGGTTGAATTGGAAGCACGGGATGATAGCCGTCAAAGGCGATTTTGGGGGAAAGGACGGCAGGAAGATAACATTCTTGAGCCACATCAGGCTGTTTGATCAGCCCGTCCTGGAAATCCTTCGGTCCTTCAACATACAGGACTCCTATATCGAAGGGCAACTGAGCAGCGATGTACTCCTCTCCGGAGAAGGGCACGACAAGGCATCCCTGGTTGCCGGGCTTCAGGGCAATGGAGAAGTGCTGGTGGAAAAGGGCGTGATAAAAAAATCCAACATTTTGATCCAGATACTGGATTTTCTGAGCATCCAGAAGATATTCCGCCGTCCTCCCCCCAATCTCTCCAAGGAAGGGTTCTATTTTGATAGAATCGGCGCCGATTTCGAGGTCAAGAAGGGGGTAGTCCACACGGAAAACCTCCTGATGAGGAGTCCTGTTTTCAATGGAGCAGCGCAGGCAACTCTGGATCTGCCCAAGAAGCAGGTAACGGCCGACTTCGGTGTTCAACCCCTCGTGACGCTCGATTCCCTCATAAGCAAAATTCCCATTGTAGGGTACATTCTGACGGGCAAGGACAAGACCCTCCTGGTCTATTATTTCAAGGTGAGAGGTCCGCTTTCCGATCCCAGGGTCACGTATGTGCCCCTCAAGAAGTGGGGGAACAGCATTATGGGGTATGTCACCCGCATTTTTCTCACCCCGCCTCGTCTTTTTGAGAAGCTCATGAACCTGCGAAAACCAGCGGAAAATTGATCGGGTGGAACGGCGAAATCGTCAGCGCCCTTTCAGGCTCAAGAATTGATTCAAGGGAGGTACGGGGCCTACCCCGTATCGGTGTTACTTACCTCTGCAGGAAAGGACGTAGAAATCCGAAGCGCCGAAATAAATCCCCGACCACTTACTGGAGCTTGATAAATTTATCCAGGCATGCTAGGCTTGCGCTACAGTTGCGTGTCAGAGGAATATCAGCATGCCCAAGCAGACCGTTCTGGACATATTCAAAAAGCGCACCAGAAACCCATTCCGGCCCAGAGCATCGGAGATAATCAGCAAGCTTTTCCCGGAGTTCAATGCCTATAAGACCCCGGGAGAATCCCTCGTAGCAGGGTCCTGCGAATTTCTCGAAAAGAAACTCACGGTCATCGCGCAGGAAAAACCAAAACCCGCGGATCTCCAGACTTCCAAGGATCTGAAGAAGCTCAATTACGGGATGCTGACCTCGGACGATCACTCATTCATCCTGAGCGTACTGGAAAGGTTACGCTTCGGAGATCTCGAAAATACGTATCTTTTTACGATCATCGATACCTACGGCGCCGACATTTCCATGTACTCGGCACAACGGTTTCAGGCATTCTTTATCGCGCACCTGATCCGAGCATTCCTGAGCCTCCCGGTGCGGACCGTCTCTCTTATTCTCGGAGAAGGCGGGAGCGGGGGTGCGCTGGCTATCCAGGTGACGGACATAAGGGGGCAGATGGAAGACGCCCTCTACGCGACCGCGCCCCCCGAAAGCATGGCCTCCATCGTGTTCAGGGACCCGGAAAGGATTGAGGACGCTCTGGCCATCCTGAAGCCCACGGCCAAGGAGTTGAGAAATCTGGGCGTTATCGACAGGATCGTCCCCTGTCCGGAAGAGGTCAGCGACTGCGAGGAAACGGCTGAAAACGTCCGCCAGTTCCTGACCAGGGCCGTAAAGGATCTGTCCAAGTCCAAGATAGACAAGCTTGTCAAGAAGCGGGAAGTGAGGGCGAAACAGTACGGCCTTTCTAAAAAGAGCGGGCCTCTCTACGACATCAGGCGTTACTTTGAAAAACCCATCAAGAAGGCCTTCAGAAAGCCCCCTCCAGATATCAAAATTGTCGACTATGCCAGCCCGATAGAAGTAAGCGAAGATTACGGCGACATCGGACCCAAGGGAGAGGCCGCCAAATATGTGCAATGCGGGGCCGGCCAGGGCGGCAACGGGCGCGGGGGATGCGGAAAGCTCATTCCACTCCAGGATTTCCTTGACAATTTCAATGTATGCCCGGAATGCGGCCATTCCTACATCCTGGGAGCCACCGGCTGGATTGACTGCCTGGCGGACACAGGATCATTCCACGAACTCTTCCGCAATCTCACCGTCGATCAACTAATCGAGACAAACGGGATCACCACGTACTACCAGGAATTCCTGGAAAAACAGAAAGGACGGTCTCATTTCAACGAATCGCTGGTCGTCGGGAGCGCACGTATCCACCAGTTCAAGGTGGCCATGGCCATCAGCGATTTTTATTTCAGCGGCGGTTCCATGGGGGTGGTCTTTGGAGAAAAATTCAGGAGAGCGGTGGACTACGCCATCCAGGAAAACGTTCCCTTCATCAGCCTCTGCTGCTCAGGCGGGGCGCGGCTCTACGAAGGCATTTCCGCCCTCATGCAGATGGTCAAGACCATCGAATCGGTCAACCGGTTGAAACGTCATGGCCTGCCATATATCTCCATCCTGGCCGACCCTTCCACCGGCGGCGCCATAGCGAGTTACGCGGCCCTCGGAGACGTCGTGATCGCGGAACCCGGGGCCCTGGTTATCTTCGCGGGGCCCAGGGTCATGAAATCCCGCGGCTTTGCGGTGGATGAAAGGCATGTGCGGTCCGATTCTCTTTACAATATCTCCGATTCCATCTATGACAAGCTCGGTTACTACCATGACATCCGCGGCATCCAGGAAATCTGCGAGCGCAAAACAATGAAGCGATGCGTGACCAGGTACCTGGAACTCACTTCCAGGGTAGCCCCCAGGCCCAAGAGAAGGGTGAAGAAAAAGGGCCAGAAAACCCTCATGTTTTAGCGCCTGGGCGGCTTGTGATTTTCTGGGTCCCTGATGGGCGAGAAGAGCACGATCAGCAGGCCTCCCAGGGCGATGCAGCCCGTAAACATGAAGAGACCTTTCAGGCTCCACGACTGGGCGACCCATCCCGAGAATACGGCCCCCGTGATGAACCCCGTGTCATAGATGCTGGTAAAGAAGGACATGGCCGCGGCCTTTTGCCTGCCGGCGCCGTATCCGGCGGCCAGGGCGTTGTGCGCCGGGAAGAGGAGCCCTATGCCCGCTCCGAAGAGAAAGGCGGGCAGAACATAGGGCCATGAGCCCACAAGACCCGGTACCAGCAGCAGACCGAGGGCCAAAAGGGGGTAGGCGAATTTGAGGAAGCGGCATTTCCCGAAGCGGTCCATTATCTTCCCCATCGTAAGAAGCGCCAGGATCGCCACGCAGAACGCCACAAAGAAAAAGCGTCCCGCTCCCACTCCGTTTTGCGCGGAGATGAGTGCAAGGAAATTTGCCAGGGTGGATTGACAGTGGGCAAAGAGCAACGTGGAGACCATCAGGAACAGGAAGGAGAGATCTTTCAGGAGCGGCACATATCTCACTTTTTCGCGCACCCCGTTGCTGGACCCGGGGCCCAGCTTGAGCCCCCCCATGAGGACGGCAAGGCACGCGACCAGCGCGCAGGCGGAAGCCGCCAGACAGAGCGCTGCAAAGCCTCCGTGCCTGAGAAGGACCTCGCCCACAGGCGGTGCTATGGCGGTCCCGCCCATGATGGACGCCCCTACCAGCCCGTATGCCTGTCCTTGTTTTTCCGGAGAAACAGCCCTTGCCACCAGGGAGAAACTCCCGGAAATGAAGGCCGAGTATCCAATCCCATGGACCAGGCGGACCAGGAAAACCGGGAAACCGATCCTCTCCAGGAGCAGGTACCCGGTTGAAGCCAGCAGTACAACCGCAATACCCATCCACATGACCGGAGATTCGCCCCTCGATCCCACCAGTTTTCCCATCAACGGGCGGGTGATCACCGTGGCCACGGAAAAGGAGCCCATGATCCAGCCGATTATCTCGGGAGTGCCTCCCATGCCTTCCAGCACGAGCGGGTAGAGATAGAAGAGGGAGATATTGCTGAAAACCAGAAAATAGGAGACGTTCAGGAAGAGAAACGGACGGTCCCGGAGACCCAGAAGCGCACCATTACCACTGCCGCCCCGAGTATCCAAGACCTCCCTCACAAGGTCCTGCCGCAATAGGGGCAGTAGCGGAACCCGGACTCCACTGGATATCCGCAATGTGGACACCTGGGTGGCTGCACCCCGGCAGAGCCCGGGACGCCCTTCCGCTCCCGGCCGGATACCACGCCGCATTGCGGGCACTCAAGGAACGGCTCCCCCTTTTTCACCCGGAAAAGAGGGATAAAAAACAGGGAAAAGTAATGGTCCACCCGCTTCAGACGGGCTCGACGCAGGCCGCAGGAGGGGCATAATCTGGCCTCCTTGTCCACGAAAACCGTCTTTGGTTGTATCCCGCCGATGAAAAAAAACATGCTCCCTGCTCACCCTGCCCTACAGCCGGCCGTCTTCGCACAGGTATAACGGCAAATGGTCGGCGAATAGAAAACCTTTCCTGGTGGGAACTACGCGGGTTCCTTCGCAGTGAAGAAAGCCGGCGGCTTCCAGTTCTTCCAGTACTTTGTCGGCAATGGGACCGCGGATTTCGGAACGATCGAAGCCCGTTTGTGTTCGCAGACCGAGGGCAACCGATTCAAGGTCGGCCTGGGCCGGGGACAGGGTTTCCTTTCCCTCGACCGGAGCTGCTCCGGTTTTCAGGGTCCTGCAGTACCCCCGTACGGATCGCACGTTCCACCATCTGTGACCGTCCTGGAAAGAATGGGCCGAGGGTCCCAGGCCCAGATACGGCACGTGATGCCAGTATTTCTCGTTGTGCCGGCAAATGTGTCGCCCGTGTCGCGCGAAATTCGAGATCTCGTAATGGAGATATCCTCTGCCCGTTAAAGACTCCGAGGTCCTGAGGAAGAACTCCCGTTCCAGGTCGTCCCCTATAGGAGCAAGGTCGCCCTTCTCTTTCCTGCGCGAAAACACGGTCCTCTTTTCGATAGTGAGCTGGTAACAGGAGAGATGCTCCGGTTCAAAGGAAAGAGCCGTGTCAAGGGTATGAAACCAGCATCCCATGTCCTGTCCGGGCATTCCATAGATGAGATCCATGCCCACATTGTCAAAGCCCGCACTCCGTAGCCTTGAAACAGCCTCCGCTGCGTCTCTTGCATCGTGCTGCCTGCCCAGAAAGGCAAGTTCTCCATCATCAAAGGACTGCACACCCACGTTGATCCTGTTGAACCCCAGGGCCTTCAGCAGAGAAATCTTTTCAGGAGTGAGGTCTTTTGGATTGGCTTCGGTGCTGATTTCCGTTTCAGGAGCAAAGGTAAAATGGTCCTGCAGGCGGTTCATCAGGATCTCAAGCGCCGCTGCCGGCAGCAGAGTCGGAGTGCCGCCGCCCAGATAAACGGTATCGAACACGCCGAAACGACCTTTGTACAGGGCCATCTCTGATGCCGTTGCATCCAGCCAATCGGGAATCAGGGAGCCGGTTGCCAGGGAATAAAAATCGCAATAAGGGCACTTGGATCGGCAGAACGGAACATGGATATAGAGGCCCGCCTGTTCCATACTATTTGCTTTCCGATCTGAGGACCGCCACAAAGGCACTCTGGGGAATGGACACCGATCCGATCATCTTCATCCTCTTCTTTCCCTTCTTCTGCTTTTCCAGGAGCTTCCGCTTCCGCGTGATGTCTCCCCCGTAGCACTTGGCGGTCACATCCTTCCGAAACGGGGAAATGGTCTTCCGCGCGATAATGTTGCCGCCGATGGCTCCCTGGACGGCGATCTTGAACATGTGCCTCGGGATCTCTTCCCTGAGGCGCTCGCAGGCCTGGAGCGCCCGAGATCGCGCCTTTTCCCGGAACACGATCTGGGAGAGGGCATCTACCTTCTCTCCGTTTACCAGGATGTCCATCCGCACCAGGTCGCTCTCCCGGTAGTCCAGGAGATCGTAGTCAAACGACCCGTACCCTTGCGTCACGGTCTTCAGTTTGTCGTAGAAATCGTAGATGACCTCCGCGAGGGGCATGTCGAACTGTATTTCGATCCTGCCGGGCGTTGGATAGGTGAACCGCGAATTTACCCCCCGGCGTTCCAGGCAGAGATCCATGACTGCCCCCATATAGCGCTCGGGGATCATGATGCTCGCCCGTATGTAAGGTTCCAGGGCCTTGTCTATTGTCACCGGGTCGGGATAATCCACCGGATTATCCACTTTGATGGTTTCCCCGTTGGTCAGGACGAACTTATACTGAACCGTGGGGACGGTCATAATCAGGGACTGGCCGAATTCCCTTTCAAGACGTTCCTGAACGACCTCCAGGTGAAGCAACCCCAGGAATCCACAGCGAAAACCCACCCCCAGAGCCACGGAGGAGTCTTTCTGGTACACCAGTGCCGCGTCGTTGAGCTTGTATTTTTCCAGGGCATCGAACAGGGAATGGTAATCCTCGCTCGAGATGGGATAGATGGAGGAAAAGACCACCGGCTTCACTTCCTTGAAACCGGGCAAGGGCTCAGGGGCGGGATGGGAGTCGAGGGTCACCGTATCGCCGACCCGTACGTCGCTGACAGTCTTGATGCCGGAGATGATATACCCCACTTCCCCGGCGGAGAGTCGTTTTCTTGGTTCTCTCAGGAGTTTAAAAACGCCAACCTCTTCCACCCGGTAGGCGGCATTGTTGTACATGAGCCTGATCGTGTCCCCGGGCTCAAGGGTTCCGGAGAAAACCCGGCAACTGACGATAGTGCCGCGGAATGGATCGTAGTGGGCGTCGAAGATGAGCGCTTTCAGCGGATCATCCGCCGATCCCTTGGGTGGCGGAATGTATGCAGTGATGGCCTCGAGCACCTCGTCGATTCCTGTGCCTTCCTTGGCCGAACAGAGCAGGGCCTGGTCGGAATCGAGCCCCAGATCAACCTCGATCTCTTCTTTGACCCGTTCAATATCCGCAGACGGCAGGTCGATCTTGTTGATGACCGGGATGATCTCCAGGTCGTGCTCCAAGGCCGCGTAAAGATTAGCCACGGTCTGAGCCTCGACGCCCTGGGCAGCGTCCACCAACAGCAGGACCCCCTCGCACGAAGCCAGGGCCCGGGACACCTCGTAGGAAAAGTCCACGTGCCCGGGAGTGTCAATGAGATTCAGCTCAAAAGCGACGCCGCCTTTGTTCACATAGGGAAGGGTGACCGCCTGGCTCTTGATGGTGATTCCCCGTTCCCGCTCGATGTCCATGTTGTCCAGGATCTGGTCCCGGAACTTCCGATCATCCACCAGGCCTGTCTTCTGGATAAGACGGTCCGCGAGGGTGGACTTCCCGTGGTCTATGTGAGCGATGATGCTGAAGTTACGAATATTTTCCATTGTGAGATTCTGCTCTATCGTTCGTGTTCCTACCCCGGCCGGCACACTCGCGCCCGTCACGCAGGGATTGTCCTCCAACCTTTTGATTACGCCCGAACATCATAGCACATCTCTCCTTCAATGATGAGGCCGAATTTATGGTTCGGAAGAAAAAGCGGCCTTACATCTCTCTTTTTCGAGCGGGTGCATTGCAGAACAACGCCCGAAGGTGCGACAGCCGAGCCGTTCGGTGTGAAGGATGTAGTGATGATACTGCAGAGTCCAGAGCACTCGATCCGGGAAGAGCAACCCAGGGATGCGGCCGGAATTTTTGTTTGATTTCCATACTATTGAGGTATATGGTTAAAAAATCGTGTCTTAATTCAAGGAGGTCTCCAATACCCACAGACGGTGTGGGAAGATGGAGGCCGCGAGTCTCCTCCTTATTTCGATTATCTACTATGTCCGAAAGGCATTGACGGGAAGGAGATGGGCGATGCTTCCGAAAGAGTGTAAGCAGCATGTCGGATTAATTGAAAGATTTACGCTTCCTCAAAAGATCCTTATGCGTTTCGGACTTTACGGTTTCATGGTTTTAGGCGCATATGGGATTTTCCTGGAGAGTACGCTCTGGGGCCTGATATACTCGGTCTTTGTTATCTTGGGCATAGAGTTCGGACTTTCGTACTTTCTCTGCAGCCATTGTCCATACCCCTATAAACATTCAGACTGCCTTTTTGCACCATTTTGGGTATTTACAAAGCAATATAAATTTCGACCGGTTCCGATGAGTATCCTGGACAAGACCGCCTTTATCGTCGCAATGTCAGGGTTTGTCGTGATTCCTCAATATTGGTTATCCAGGAATTATGCTATTCTGATCCTGTTCTGGATATTTTGTCTTCCAACCGTCGCAAGCCTTCCACTGTTTTGGTGTACGCGATGCAAGAACAACAATTGCTGCTTTAACCTGGCTGGCAGAAAGTTGATACGAGAATCACAACAGGAATAGCGAGGGTTGGTTGCACTCACGGAGTCCCTCTGTATGAAGGATCATCTGATCTCCCCATTCAATTCGATTTACTCCCACGCGTTCATCAGAGCGGCTGTGTGCATTCCTTTCCTGAAGGTGGCCGACCCTGCATTTAATATGGAACGCACGGTGAAGCTCGCTCACCGAGCCTCAGCCATGCACGCGGCGGTCGCACTCTTTCCGGAGCTTGGAATCTCCGCATATTCCAACGAAGACCTGTTCCACCAGGAAGCCCTGTTGGATGCGACCAGGTCTGCCCTGGCTCTCCTTGTGGAAGAAAGCCGAGACCTGTCGCCCGTTCTGATTGTGGGTGCACCGCTTCGTTTCGAGGGCCGGCTGTTTAACTGTGCCGTCGTGATGTATCAAGGGCAGGTTCTCGGCGTGGTACCGAAGACCTATCTGCCGAACTACAGGGAGTTCTACGAGAAACGACAGTTTTCAGCCGCACGCGACGCTGTGGGTCGAGAGGTACCGTTTCTCGGCAGGCCTGTCCGCTTCGGCAACGATCTCATCTTTAACGCAGGGAACATTGAAGGCTTTGCGCTGCACGTGGAAGTCTGCGAGGACATCTGGGCGCCAATCCCTCCGAGCACTTGCGGGGCGCTTGCGGGAGCCACAGTATTGGCGAACCTGTCCGCAAGCAATATCACGGTCGGAAAAACAGATTATCGCAAACTCCTTTGCGCATCTCAGTCAGCAAAGTGCATCGCAGCGTACCTTTACTCGGCAGCGGGCCCTGGAGAGTCCACTACGGACCTGGCCTGGGACGGGTATGCGGGAATCTATGAAAATAATGACCTGTTGGCTGAGTCCGCCCGCTTTTCAGGTGAAGAGCAGGTTATCACAGCGGACCTGGACCTGGAGAGGCTGTTGCAGGATCGCATGCGCATGACCACTTTCAACGAATCCGTTGGCGACTGGCGTGAACGGCTCAGAATGTTCCGTTCTGTCAACTTCCAATTCCGGATCCCTGAGGGCGACGTGCCGCTGATGCGCAAAGTGGACCGCTTCCCGTATGTCCCAAGCGAACCAGCGGTACGTGACGAGCGATGCTACGAGGTTTATAATATCCAGGTACACGGGTTGATGAAACGTCTGGAAACGACCGGGATAGAGCGGGTTGTCATTGGGGTCTCCGGAGGGCTGGATTCGACACAAGCTCTCATTGTATGCGCCAAAACCATGGAGAGGCTGGGATTGCCGAGAAAAAATATACTCGGCTTCACCATGCCCGGCTTCGCTACCAGCAGGGCAACGAACCGAAACGCGCATAGGCTCATGAGTGCGCTGGGCATCACGGCTCAGGAGTTGGACATTCGACCGTCGTGCATGCAAATGCTCCGGGATATCGGGCACCCGTATGCCGATGGCATAAACAAATATGACATCACGTTCGAGAACGTTCAGGCAGGCGAGCGCACTTCCCACCTGTTCCGGCTGGCCAATTTTCACAAGGCGATCGTTGTGGGCACAGGAGATCTCAGCGAGCTTGCCCTGGGGTGGACGACCTACGGTGTCGGCGATCACATGTCCCATTACAATGTGAACGGTTCGGTGCCGAAGACCCTGGTCAAGTTTCTGATCCACTGGATCATCAAAACACGTCAATTCGACGAAGAGACAGCGGCTATCCTTCAGGCGATTCTCGATACCGAGATATCGCCGGAACTCGTTCCCCACGAAAAGGGCGAGAAGGAACAGCCGAGTCAGAGCACCGAAGCCGAGATCGGGCCTTACGAACTCCAGGACTTCAACCTGTACTATATAACTCGTTTCGGTTTTCGTCCAAGCAA
The DNA here is from genome assembly GCA_964581175.1 of uncultured Desulfobacteraceae bacterium. Lineage (GTDB taxonomy): Bacteria > Desulfobacterota > DSM-4660 > Desulfatiglandales > Desulfatiglandaceae > B46-G9. The sequence continues at coordinate 37,254 of CAZONI010000011.1, read as the reverse complement.
GGTAGCTTTCCTGTGCCGTCATGCATGGGGCGATACGGCAAAAGGAAGCTGGCCCGACCTGATAGCCGAAGAAAAACGAAAGGCGTATGATCTGGCAACCATCAAGAAGTGGCTGGAAATATTCCTGTACCGCTTCTTCCAGATCAGCCAGTTCAAGAGATCTGCCATGCCCAACTCACCAAAAGTCGGTTCCGGGGGGTCGCTGTCGCCGCGAGGCGATTGGAGGGCGCCGAGTGACTCTGACGCCACTGTCTGGCTCGATGAGCTGCGCGAAAACGTGCCTGGCAACACTGTTGTTTTGTGAAAAATCCCCGGAGAAGAAAGAGCCTATGCTATTCGTTGCCGTTCGTGACCTCCGTATGCATTACGAGATGCGAGGCACAGGTCCGCGCCTGCTCTGCATCAGTGGGACCGGGGGTGATCTGCGCCGCTCTCCGAATAAACGGATTTAACAATGAAGCAGACTCAAAGAGAATTGTTCAGATGGGCCGATCAGCTTCCATCGGCCTTGTGGAGCGACCTTGACCGGCGTCCTCCCCGGGAAGCTGCGGACGCGGTCGGCGGGAAATGGGACGGGAGCGCTTTCAAGGTGCCGTTGATCGGGATCGATTATACCCTCGATCCAGCTGATCAACGGATCACAAGGACCTGCCAAGTTGATCATCCGGTCAGCTATCAGGCAGGGGTGGTGCTGCTCACCACCCTGACTGCTTCCAAAGGTGTGCCGCCGAGCGGCCGGATGGCTGTGCCGCAGGAACTTCCCGGCGGCCGCATGTTCTTCACCGGCCCCCATGCCGTGGCCAATGGACCATTGGCCACGGCCTTCGAGAAGGATTCCAGCCGGTTGATCGATCGGGCCCTTGGACTTGGCGGCCAAATGATCGAAGGCGCCGATATTGCGATCAGGATACCGGGGTTGCCGTATGTGCCTTTATACGTGCTGCTGTGGCGAGGCGATCAGGAAGTTCCCGTGAGAGCGGTCATCGGAATCGATGACCGGGCCCATTTTCATCTGGACCTGGCAGGCGTCTTCGCTTTGACCAACCTCCTCGTGGAAAGACTCCGCAAAGCCGGGTGAGAAATGAACCTTGTGACGGGTGCAAGCGGGTTTATCGGGGGACGCATCGTGCGCGCCCTTGCCGAACGCGGGGAAGATATCCGTGTTCTGGTACGGCCCGGCGCTGATCTCAGGGGCATCGGCGAAATAAAGTGCCGGGTGATAACGGGTGATGTGCGGGACAGGAAAAGCCTCCGGGCGGCTGCCGGCGGCTGCCGGCGCATCTATCATGCGGCGGCGATCTACACGTTCTGGTCGCGAAGGCCGAAGGAAATCTACGAAGTCAATGTTGAGGGGACTCGAAACGTAATCCGGGCGGGATTGGACGCGAACGTCGAACGGATTGTGTACACCAGTTCGGTCGCCACCATCGGCCTCCCGCCGAGCGGGAATGGAACCGAGGAAACGCCCGTCAGCCTGCGCGATATGGCCGGTGATTACAAGAAATCCAAATTCCTGGCCGAATCGGCGGTCAATAATTTCATCCGCCGCGGGGCGCCGGTGGTAATCGTGAATCCGACCTTCCCGGTGGGAGAAGGCGATATCAAACCGACGCCCAGCGGACAGGTGATCGTGAGGTTTCTCAAAAGGCGAATGCCGGCCTATCTGGATACGGGCCTGAATGTGGTCGATGTGGATGATGTGGCAAAAGGACATCTGCTGGCCGCGGACAAGGGGAGGATCGGCCAGCGGTATATCCTGGGGAACATGAACATGACGCTGAAAGAGATTCTTCAGGTCCTGGCATCGATTACCGGATTCCGCGAACCCCGGATCAGGCTTCCCTATTATCCGATTTTCCTTTTTTCCAAATTGGATGCCGCCCTGGCGAATCTCATTCCCCTGCATGAGCCCCTGGTACCGCCCGAAAGTGTCAAACTGGCCCGCAAAAAAATGTTCGTGGATGCATCGAAAGCGATCAGGGAACTCGATCTGCCCCAGACCCCACCCCGGGCTGCACTCGAAAAATCCGTCAAGTGGTTTCGCTCGCATGGCTATGCATGAACAATCGAAGAAAGTCAACTCCTATGGAAAAACGTATCTTTTTCGTAAACCCACCCTCATTCGAGGGATTTGACGGAGGCGCGGGGAGCCGGTTTGCCGCAAAAAGGGAGATTCGGTCTTTCTGGTATCCGGTCTGGCTGGCACAGGCGGCGGCGTTATGCCCGGGCAGCAGGATGGTGGATGCGCCCGCCGCAAATAAGACCGTGGATGAGACAGTGTCCATGGGCAAAGGTTTCGATGTGGCCGTCATCTATACCAGCACGCCCGGGTTCGCCAACGATATGGCGCTGGCCCGCTCTTTCAAGCAGCAGAACCCGGACATGCTGATCTGTATGGTGGGTCCCCATGTCACGGCTCTTCCCGATGACGCCCTCGTCGCCACAAACTGCGTGGATTTCGTCGCCCGGGGAGAATTCGACTATGCGGTTTACGATATCGCCCTGGGGAAACCCTATGCCCACCAGGACGGGATCTCCTATAAGAATGGCGGCAAAATTGTACATAATCCCGACAGACTGCCCATCGAGGACCTGGATGCCCTCCCCTCGGTTCTGGATGTATACCGGCGCGATCTGCCGATCGAGAATTACTACGTCGGGTACCTCCTCCACCCCTACCTGGCGATTTACACCGGACGCGGCTGTTACGGCCGATGCACCTTTTGTCTCTGGCCCCAGACCATCGTCGGGCGAAAGTACAGAACCCGTTCCCCGCAGGTCGTTATCGACGAGATCGCCCGCGCCCGGGACATGTTTCCCCGGGTGAAGGAATTCTTTTTCGATGACGATACCTTTACCGGCAAAATAGGCCGTGTGGAAGAAATCGCCCGGGGCCTCGCTCCTCTGAATATTACATGGTCGTGCAGTGCACGGGCCGATGTCCCCGAAAAGACGCTTCGGATCATGAAGCAGGGGGGGATGCGCCTGGCCATGGTCGGACTCGAATCCGGCAGCGATGAGATCCTGACAAACGTCAAGAAAGGGATTACCACGGAGCAGTCACGGAAATTTGTCAGGACCTGCAAGAAGCTGGGCATAGCTGTTCACGCAAACTTTGTGATCGGCCTGCCGGGGGAGACCGGAGAGACGATCCGCCGGACAATCGCATTTGCCAAGGAACTCGATCCGGATACCCTGCAGGTCTCGATCGCTACGCCTTTTCCCGGAACGGAATTCTATCGACAGGCTGTAGAGAATCATTGGCTGCTCGATAGCCAGGTCGTTACCGCATCGGGTTTTCAACAGGCTGGTCACGAATTTGAAAACCTGGGCAGCAAAAAAATGTTCGATGCGGTCGAGACGTTTTATCGTGAGTTTTATTTTCGCCCGAAACCGATCCTGCGGATGCTCCGGACCATGGTTGTCGACAGGGAGGTCTGCATGCGCCGGCTCCGTGAAGGATGGGAGTTTTTCGGGTATATGCATAAGCGGAAAAGGGAATCCCAATAATATGGACTGGCGATTTCTTCTTCTTGTCCCGGTTTTCGCGGCTTCTCTTTTTTGGCCGGCCGCCGCCGTCTGCGTGGCGATTTTCATGAGGCGGGGTAAAGCGAATCGGGCCGAACCCGCTTCTCCGGCGTTTCTCCCGTTCATCTCACTGTTCAAGCCGGTTTACGGAATGGAAAAGGACCTCCGGAGCAACCTGGAAACCGCCTGCCGACAGGACTACCCGGAATACGAGGTCATTTTTGCGATCCAGCGAAAAGATGATCCGGCACGCCGAGTCCTGGAAGAAATCATCGCAGGCTGTCCACGGCAAAACGCCCGCATCGTTATGAGCGAGTCGGTTATCGGTCATAACGGGAAGGTAAATAATCTCTATAATGCGAGCCTGACGGCCCGAGGGGACGTTTTCGTCTTCTCTGACAGCGATATGATCCTGGAACCCGATTATCTCCGGAACATCGTCGTCCCGTTGGCCGATGAAGAAACGGGGATCTCCTGCACCCTGTACCGGGCACGAAGGCCGCGGAATATTTTCGAAGCCCTCGAACTTCTCTCCTATAACGCCGACTTTATTGTCTCTATCCTTTTCACGGTGGTCACCGGAACCGCAACCGCCTGTCCGGGAGCCACCATGGCGATACGGCGCGGGATCCTGGAGGCCGCCGGTGGACTCAAGCCCCTGGGAGACTACCTTGTCGAGGATTATGAGCTGGGAAGGCGCGTGGTGATGAAAGGATACCTCATTCGTTTTGTCCCCTATGTGGTGAAGATGAGCATGGATCTCGAAACCTTCAGCGACTGGTGGCACCACCAGGTCGGCTGGGACCAGAAAACGAAATCGGCCAACCCTTCAGCATTCTTTTTTACCCTCCTCATCCGCGGGATTCCGTTCGCCTTTCTGTATGCGGTAATCGGCGCGCCCCATGGATGGGCGGTTTTCCTGGGGATTGTCGGCCTGCGGATATGTACGGCGATCTCCAATGGAGTGCACCTGCACGACCGGGACGGGATGAAATTCATCTGGCTCCTTCCGGTGAGGGACATGCTCGGCCTGTTCGTCTGGCTGGCGAGTTTTGTAAAGCGGAATACGTCATGGCGGGGGAGGATCTTTGTCCTGAAAAACGGGAAGATGAGAGAAGAGGGCGGATGAAACGATTAATCGTCACGGCGGACGATTTCGGACGCTGTACGGAAGTCAATCAGGCCGTCATCGAAGCCCACCGGAACGGGATACTCACCTGCGCCAGTTTGATGGTGGGTGGTGAGGCGGCCGATGAAGCGGTCAAGCTGGCCCGGGACCATCCATCCCTGAAAGTGGGACTTCACCTGACCCTGGTGGACGGATTCTCCGTGCTCCCGCAAAGGCAGATCCCTGATCTCGTGGATTCCGGCGGCCGGTTTTCCGGGCGGATCGTTCTGAGCGGGATCCGCTACTTCTTTTCAAGAAGCTTAAAGGCCCAGATGACCATGGAATGCGAGGCCCAGGTACGGAAGATCGCGGACACGGGGCTGACAATCGATCATCTCAACAGCCACAATCATCTGCACATCCATCCGGGGATCCGGGAGATCATCCTGCCGCTGATTCGGAAATACCGGATTCCGGCGGTGCGGCTCCCCCGCCCGGCAGGGAGCGGCCGGAACCTGAAATCGACCGTCATGACGGCTGTCATGGCGCCGTGGGTGTCCGGGCTGCAGCGCCGCCTGATCAGGGACGGTATTTCCCATAACCAGGAGATTTTCGGGCTGCACGAAACCGGTGCCATGGTGGAAGCGGCCTGGTTCGGCATCATCCCCCGTATCCGGGACGGCACAACGGAGGTCTACTGCCATCCGGCGGTTCGCAGATCCACGATTCTCAGACGGCAGATGCCGTCCTACAGGAACGAGGAAGAATTCCAGGCCCTGATGAACCCGGCGGTAAGGGAACAACTGGACCGCGTGAATGTGATCCGTACCAGCTTTTCGGCGCTTGGATAGACACATTGTACTGCCGGCTACGTATTTTTTCGCGGAGAATACACAGCGGACAGTATTTCAATCCCGGAGCGATGAACTACGATACTCTAAGGGAAATAATAATCAGGACCCATCAGCAAACACATGCTGAGCGCCGGTGGGTACCGAGCCTCCCGTTTTTGTGCTAAAATATGCCAAGAGATCGTATTTTTTGCGAAATTTTGTTAAGTTCTTTGCATTATAGACAAGAGTGGTTTAATTGTATGGCTGTTTGGAAAATTTATAACGGCTTTCAAGAGAAATAGAGGAGATGGGGAGGGATGGAGAAAATCAGAATCGCCGTCATTGGAATCGGTAACTGTGCGAGTGCTTTGATCCAGGGAATTAATTATTGCCGAAACAGCAACGCCGAAGAAGCGGTCGGCCTGATGCACTGGGACATCGGAGGATATACGCCCTGCGACATCGAAGTGGTAGCGGCGTTCGACATAGACCGGCGGAAGGTCGGCAGGCCGCTGGCGGAAGCGGTTTTTTCAAAGCCCAATTGCACCACCGTATTTTGCGAGGACATCCCGTCAAACGGAACAACGGTTCGTATGGGACGGGTACTTGACGGCTGTTCCGACCATATGCGCGACTATGGGGAGAACTGCACGTTTCAGCCGGCAAACCTGCCCGAGCCGGAGAAGGGAGAAATCGTTGACGTCCTGAGGCAGTCAGGGGTAGAAATCATGTTGAATTACCTGCCCGTGGGGTCCGAGAAGGCAACCGGCTTTTACGCGGAATGCGCCCTTGAAGCCGGAACGGCTCTTGTGAACAACATACCGGTGTTTATCGCCAGCGATCCGGTCTGGGCCGGACGCTTCGAGGAGAAGAATCTTCCCCTCATGGGCGATGACATCAAATCCCAGATGGGGGCGACCATTATTCATCGTGTCCTGACCGATCTTTTCAGAAAACGGGGAGTGAAATTCGATCGTACGTATCAACTGAATACCGGTGGCAATACCGACTTCCTGAACATGCTCAACCGCTCCCGGCTTCTGTCCAAGAAAAAGTCGAAAACCGAAGCAGTCCAATCAGTTGCAGCTTCGCGCCTGGAAGAGGAAAATATCCATATCGGGCCAAGCGATTATGTGGCCTGGCAAAAGGACAACAAGGTTTGCTTTATCCGAATGGAAGGAGCGCTTTTCGGCAACGTGCCAATGAACCTGGAACTGCGCCTTTCTGTGGAGGACTCGCCCAACTCGGCGGGAGCGGTCGTGGATGCGGTGCGTTTTTGCAAGCTGGCCTTGGATCGGGGTGAAGGAGGCGTCCTGTTCGCTCCGTCGGCCTACCTGATGAAACATCCCCCCCGTCAATACACGGATGACGAGGCGTTCCGCCTGACAGAAGCTTTCATACACGGGTCAGTGGACAGTGCGGCGATGGGTATTTTTCAGTCCCGGAAACTGGAAATACGCTCAGCCTGAGCAGGGGTATTGTATGCACGAAGAAGAGTTTCATGAGGCGGCGGGCATTCTTTTCGATTTTGGAGGCACCCTGGATTCCGATGGGGAACACTGGCTCGATCGCTTTTATGCCCTTTACGAAAAAGCCGGGTTGAGATTGCCGCCTGCCGAGATCAAACGCGCTTTCTATGAAGCGGACAACCGCTGCAAGGGGAATCCCGAAGTAATCTGCGCGGGCCTGCGGCCCTTGATGGAGTTTCACGTGCACGTGCAGTTCGATGCCCTGCGCCTGAAAGCGGCGGGCGCTGAAAGGGGCATGGCCCGCTCTTTCTGTGCACAATCGGAACAGTATCTCCGCCGCAACGCGCTTCTCCTCCAGGCCCTGAGAGATCGCTACCGGCTCGGCGTTGTCTCCAATTTCTACGGCAATGTGGCAGTTCTCTGCAAGGAAGCCGGACTCACTGAATCCCTCCAGGTGATTCTCGATTCCGTCCCCCTGGGAGTGGAAAAGCCTGATCATCGAATTTTTCTCACCGCCCTGGACAGCCTGCAGCTTGCCCCGTCCCGCGTGGTCTTCGTGGGCGATTCCCATGAAAGAGACATCGTTCCGGCCCACGAACTGGGAATGAAAACCGTCTGGCTCACCGGTCCGAACCCGCGGACACCCCTGTATGAGGGCCGGGCGGATGCACGGATTTCTAGCCTCACGGAACTTCCGGGAGTGGTGCCGTGAAAGTGGGCATCATTGCCGCAGGAACCGGCGAGCGGCTTGCACGAGGCGGCGTGCGCACTCCCAAACCCCTAGTCCCTTTGCGGGGCGAGCCGATGATCGCCCGTCTGATCCTGGCCGCCGGCCGCCTGAAAGCCGAATCCGTCGCCTGCATCGTAAATGACCTTGACCCTTCGGTTTCCGGCTACCTGCGTTCCCGGTCCTGGCCCCTTCCCCTGGAACTCGTAGTCAGGACAACGCCCAATTCCATGGAGAGCCTCCTCGCCCTGGCACCTCTTCTGAAGGGAAGCCCATTTCTGCTCTCAACCGTTGACGCGGTGTTTCCCTTCGATGCACTGGAAAAGCTGCTGGAGGCCGGCAGGGCGATGGCCGGCGCGGCACGAGGAGTCTTGGCTCTTACCACGAACCTGGACGATGAGAAGCCGCTTTGGACGAGGATCGACGAGCATCACAGGATTATTGCCATGGGCGAGAATGCCGCCGGATCAACCCCTTATGCCACCGCCGGCTTTTATTATTTCGATCCCGCGATTTTCTCCCTGGCACAGACCGCCCGCACCAGGAAGCTGGATGCGCTCCGCCGTTTCCTGGTCCTTTTGCTCGAGAGCGGCTACCCCTTGTACGGCCTCCCTGTATCCCGAACGATTGATGTGGATTACCCGGAAGATATTGCAAAAGCGGAAGAGTATCTAGTGGACATCGGCGAGAATTCATGAAAATATTTGGAATCTACAGGGAGCGGATATTTTCTCCCGGCAAGGTTCGCGAGGATGCGGCGATCCTCGATGCCGTTCTGCAGGCCCTGTTCCGTGCGGGTCATGAGACCATCGCCGTACCCGCGGAGTCGATGAACGGCGGTTTTGAAGGCGCTGATCTGATTTTGAGCATGGCCCAGTCCGACCGGGTGCTCGGAATCCTGGAAGAGGCGGAAAGGAACGGGATCCCGGTCGTCAATGCCGTATCCGCCGTCCGCAACTGTTACCGGAAGGCCCTGATCGAGATCCTTTCCCGGACATCGATTTCGATGCCGGCCGGCCATATCGTGTCCGTCACCGCGATGGAGGCCTCCGGGTCTTTCCGGGAACAGGGAGATTACTGGTTGAAACGGGGAGATCTTCACGCTCTTGGTCCCGGTGATGTGGCAAGGATCGGTTCGCGGGAGGAATTGCCGGGCGCCCTTGCGCATTTCCGCGGGCAGGGTGTCGAGCAGGTCCTTGTCCAGGAGCATATAGAAGGCCCGTGCGTCAAATTCTATGGCGTGGGCGTGGAGCCCGATTGCTTTTTCAGGGCCTTTCTCTCCGCCTCTGGAGAAGAGATCACCGTCCTGGCCGGGAAACTGTCCGAGACGGCAAGGGCTGCCGCCGGGTACGTGGGCCTGGAAATCTATGGCGGCGATGCCATTTACGCGGCTGACGGCGCCTGGGTTCTGATTGATCTGAATGATTGGCCGACATTTTCTCTATGCCGCGACACTACCGCGCGGGCGATTATCGAACTTCTCGAGGGCAGCAGCGCGATAAAAGGAGTCTTCAATGGAATTTAGTAATGTTTCCGAGACGCTCTCCAGGGAATCATCCGAGTATCTGTTTCAGAAGGAAGAAGAAGTCATTTCCCCCGGGCTCCAGGAGGTCGCTCAACTTTCCCGCCTTGTCGTCCGGAAAGGTTATGGACGGCGCGTAGAGGACATGGAGGGGCGGACATATCTTGATTTCATGGCGGGCGTGGCGGTTTGCAGCCTCGGGCACTCGCATCCGGCATACATCGCCGCGGTAAGGGAGCAGCTCGAAAAAATCACCGTCGGCAGTTTCACCTCGGAAAGCCGGGTCGCCCTGCTGGGTCTGATCGCTTCTTTGACTCCGCCGGGGCTCGACCGTATTCAACTCTACAGCGGCGGTGCCGAGGCAGTGGAAGCCGCCGTCCGCCTGGCGAAATCATCCCAGAAAAAATTCGAGATCCTTGGTTTCTGGGGGGGCTTTCATGGAAAAACAGGGGGTGTCCTGGGGCTCATCGGCGACCCCTTCAAAAAGCATTGGGGCGTCCTCCATCCCGGTCTGCATCTGGCCCCCTATGCCGACTGCTACCGCTGCGCATTCAAGATGGAGTATCCGCGATGCGGACTTTATTGTCTCGACTTTGTCCGGGAGGTGATCCGGAACAACACCGCCGGGAGCCTGGCCGCTATTATTGTCGAGACCATTCAGGGAACGGCGGGGAACGTGATACCGCCCCCGGAATTCCTCCCCGGCCTGATGGAAATCGCCCATGAGCACGAGGCCCTTCTCATTGCCGACGAGATGATCACCGGGTTCGGCCGAACGGGTATGATGTTCGGATGCAACCACACGGGTGTGTGCCCGCATATCATGACCATCGGAAAGGGAATGGGGAACGGTTTCCCTATCAGCGGTCTCGTCTCGACGGAAGAGATAACCGCCAGTATGCCCTTTTCGAAACCAAGTTCCTCTTCCAGCAGCTATGGCGGAAATCCGCTGGCAAGCGCCGCGGCCCTGGCGACCATCGAGACGATCGTCAACGAATCCCTGGTCGAAAATTCCCGTGACGTCGGGTCCTATCTCCTGGAGGGACTCCTTGGGTTGCAGGAAAAGTACGAGTTTATCGGGGATGTGCGCGGCCGGGGCCTCCTGATCGGGGTGGAACTGGTAAAGGACCGGAAAACCCGGGAGCCCCTCGACAGGGAAGTGACCCGGCGGATCTTCCTGGAAACCCTCGCCAGGGGCATGATCTGCATGAACTACAAGGCCAATTTCCGGATCAATCCACCCCTTACCGTGACCCGGGAGGAGGCGGAGGAAGGCCTGGGGATCCTGGATGATGTTTTCGAGTTCGTGCAGAGAAATATCCGCTACAAAGCGTGAGGGTTCATAAGAGAAGGCAAATATGTCCTCCGGCAACACCCAGTTTTCCCCGCCCCTGCGGGGCGGCATCATCGGTTTTGGCGGGGTGGCCCTCGGAGCACACCTCCCTGCCTGGCGAAGAGACCCCCGTTTCAGGATCGATGCCGTGGTAGAGCCGGTTCCCGAGCGCATCCGCATGGCTGAACGTCTGCTCCCGGAAGCGGTCATTCACCCCGATATGGAATCGCTCATCGCCGCACAATGCGTGGATTTCGTGGATATCTGCACACCTCCCTGTTTCCATGAAGATATGATGCTGAAGGCCTGTGAGGCGGGCCTGCATGTCTTTTGCGAAAAACCTCTGCCCCCTTCTCCCGACGGCCTGTCCCGGCTGTTGGAGGCGGGCAGGGTTTCGGGAAGGGTCCTGTTCATGGTCAACAACTGGAAATTTGCCCCCCTCTGGGACAAAGTCATCGAACTCGTAAAAGCCAAAAAGATCGGCGACATAAAAACGGTTTCTCTCTCTGTTCTCCGGTCGCCCGGTTCCGGCGGCGGAATTTCGGACTGGCGGCGGTGTTCCCGGATTGCCGGCGGAGGCATCCTGCTCGACCATGGGTGGCATAATCTCTACCTGATCATGGCTGTTATGGACGACCGTCCGTTGAGTCTCAGCGCTCAGATGGAATTTTCAGGGGGAGAGGATTCTCCCACAGAAGAGACCGCAGATCTGTTCCTCCAGTTTCCCGCTGCTGAAGCGCGCCTGCATCTTACCCGGCGTGCCGCCTGCAGGCGCAATGACGGCGTTATTATCGGAGAGAGGGGCGTCCTGCGGATCAACGATGACCATCTCCTCCTGGAAACGAGCGCGGGAGTTCCGCCGGTCCGCTATGATTTTCCGGAGCCTCTTTCGGGCGGTTCCCATCATCCGGCGTGGATGAAAACCGTGGTGGAGAATTTTTACCGGGAGGTACGGACATCCCATAGCAGCGGCGGCAATTTTGCGGAAGCCTGGTGGTGCGCCCACCTGACGGATCTCGCTTATTTGTCTCACCGCCGGGACGGCCGTCTGGTTTCAGCTGGTGCCCCTCCGGAGCCTGGAAGAGCGTCCTGCTCAGGGGGGAACCCGCAGCTCGACGTAGTCGAGAATGCGGAGGGGGGGTAGCTATCCCACGCTGACAAGTCACTGAAAAGACCAGCCCGGAGCCCTCGGAACGGAAGAAATGACTTACTCCCTGATCAGCCCCGGTGGCTTCATGATGCCTTCCGCTCTGCGGGAGGAGATTCACTGCAGACAGACCGGCCCCTGAAACAGGATTCCGGGTCCTGCCCGGCAGAAGCTGAGGGGATTACTTCACTGCAACCTTGAACCGCAAAAAGACGGAGGAGACGCCATCATGACCGAAGAACACCATATTCGCCGGTTTCTCATTCGGATCTTCCTGCTTTGTTGCCTCGCCTCTTGCAGTGCCGTCCTCCTCTGTCAGGTGCGCGCACGGGCGCAGGACTCTGATACGGGAACGGTCCGGCTGAATCTCCAGCAGATGATTGAAAGGGCCGCTGCCGTGAGCCCCGAAAAAGGCATTGCCGAAAGTGACCTGAGCATCGCGCAGAGTTCCCTGGAGGAGGTCAATGCGGCCTTTTACCCCCGGCTCGAGAGCACGGCAACCGTCGGGCCTGTCCAGGGTGCCGACGAACCGATCATCGCGAATAACAGGATACACGACCCCTCTCCCGGCCTGGGTCTTTCCAGCATCGGTATTTTCGGCCGGCTTGATCTGACCGTCACCCAGGCCCTGTATACGTTCGGCAAGCTCTCCAATCGAAAAGAGGCGGCCCGCATGGGCGTTGCCGCCAAAAAACTGGATATCGACAAGACAGCGGACGACATTGCACTGAGGGTATCCCTGCTTTACTATGGACTCATTCTTGCCCGGTCGGGAATCGGGGCGGCAAAAGATGCGGAAAATTTCTTCAATGATGCACAGCATCGCATCAAGCGCCTCCTGCAAATCAAATCTCCCAATGTGAGCGAAAGCGATCTCCACATGATCGACGCGTTTCGCGCCGGCGTTATCCGGTCCCAGGTCCGGGCGCAAAAAGGGATACGTGTTGCCACTTTCGCCCTTCGCTCCATGCTCAATATACCTCCGGGCGTCCATTTTGAAGTCGTCCCGGAGCCGCTTGGGGTGAAAGAAAAGGAGCTTGAGGGTCCGGAAACGCTTGTACGGAAGGCGTTTTCAAATCGCCCGGAATTCAAACAGCTCCAGGCAGCTCTGACGGCAAGCAAATACCGGACGGCGGCAGCCGTAAGCGATTTATACCCATCGTTTTTTGTTGCACTGGACGGCTCGCTGGCCGAGGCGTCCGGACGCGATCATTTCGACAATCCGTATATCCCCGACAGGTTCAACCATGCCGATGTCGGGGTGGTGGCCGGGGCCAGATGGGAGTTTGATTTCGGAATAAAGAAGGCTCGTATCGGGGAGGCCCGAGCGGAGTACCGAAAACTGCTCTATTCCAAAAAAATGGCCGAGATGAATATACCCATTCAGGTGACCAGGGCTTACGATGAACTCGTCGAGTGGAAAAAGAGCGCAGAAATCTATCAGGATGCTGCGATCGCCTCCAGAAAATGGGTGGTGTCCGCCTTCGCGGATTTCGACATGGGAATCGGGACCGCCGGAAACATGCTGCGGGCCATTGAAAAGTACGCTGAGAACCAGGGGAATTATGTCGAGGCGCTTTACCATTACAATGTGGCTGTGGCGGATCTCAAATATGCGACCGGCATGATCAGGTAAGTGCGACGAATATTAACAAAAATAGTAGACCTCCAGCTCAGACACCCGGTCGCTACCCTGTTGACGGCGCTCCTGCTGACGGCGCTTTCTCTCTGGTACACCTTCGGGAATCTTGATTTTCAGACAGGCCAGAAGGATCTTATTTATCCGGACAACCGGCTGGTGAAGCTTTCCCAGGCGGTCAGCTCCTTCGATGAATACGATACCTTTGTGGTGGTCATCGAAAACCGGGACGTATCCCGTTCATTGTCGTTCCTCCACGCTCTCGTTCCTCTATTGGAGCATGACAAGAAACACTACCGCCAGATTTTCTACCGGGTGGATCCGGCGCTTTTCAAGCCCTGGGCCCTTCTCTATATGAAGAGAAAGGACCTCGTACGCCTCGGACAGGATTTTCGGGAGCATAAGGCCCTCCTCCGGGACCTGGCAACCTCGCCCGACCTGGCCACAGTTCTCAGCGAGACCAACCACGAGATGGCGTCCTCCATGGTGGGCGAGCTCTTCACGGGTTTTCTGGATGAAACGTCCGGGGAAGAGAAGAAACCCATGGATCTCACGTTTGTCGTCCAACTGCTCACGCAAATGCAGCATGGTCTGGACAACGATAAGCCTTTTGTCTCGCCGTGGAAATCCCTTTTCACCGGGGAATCCTGGAATGACAACTCGGACGAAGGGTATTTCTGGACTAAAGGAAAACACTTCCTCCTCCTTTTCGTATCCCCTAAAGCAACGGACAGCGGTTTCTCGGATACATTGCATTCGCTGGAAAGACTGAGAGAGACCATTGCCCGGGTCAGGAGCGCCTTCCCCGGCATCCGCGCGGGGGTCACGGGGCAGGAGGCACTGAATCAGGACGAAATGGGCACTGCCCTCCATGATATCAGCCTTGCCACAGTCCTTTCCCTTGCCGGCCTTGCCGTTCTGTTGACGATCTTCTGGAGGGGTTTCCGCCGTCCCCTGCTGGAACTGGCCGAACTCAGCGTGGCCCTTTCGTGGACCTTCGGCCTGACGACACTTTTTATCGGTCACCTCAACATCCTGTCCATCATTTTCACCCCGCTTCTGCTGGGGCTGGGCATTGATTACGGCATTCACTGGCTCGCCCGCTATCAGGAAGAAATACAGCAGATGGGACAAACCAAAGAAGAGGCCGTCCGGGCAACAATGCTCAGGCTGGGACCCGGCCTCCTTCTCGCCGGACTGACCGGCGCCGTCTCTTTCTTCCCCCTGGTCCTGACGGGCTTCAAAGGGCTGGTGGAACTGGGGGAGATAACCTCCATGGGGATGGTGATGACCACGGTGACGACCCTCTGCCTGCTTCCCGCGCTGATAGTGATTTTTGACAAGGCCGCACCGGCCGCAGCGCCGGCGGCAGCCCGCCGGCCCCGAATCCTGTTCCGCCTCGATACCGGCGGCGCCGCAGTGATCCTGGTGACGGCCGGGGTCGCGTTCGCTTTCTCCCTTTGGGGGGCGCGCCATGTGGGCTTCGACCTGAACATGCTGCATCTTCAATCCAGGGAGGCGGAGTCGGTCATCTGGGAACACAAGCTCCTCGAGGGATCCAACCGATCGAGCGCGTACGGCTCCATGCTGGCCCGTTCGCCTGAGGAAATCCGCAAAAAGACCGCATCTCTGGAAGCCCTTCCCACGGTATCCGAAGTCCAGAGTGTCCTGAGCATGCTTCCCGAGCACCAGGAAGATAAAATCCGTCTTCTGCAGGAAATGAAACCCATCATCACCGGGACCGGACCGTTCAGGATCGGTGATACTCCGATCAACATTGCCGAATTGGACAATATCCTGGGTCGGATCCGCTTCAAGATGCTGGACTCCAAGGCGTCCGAGTGGGGCGCCGCAAAGCCCCTGGCGACCCAGATGCGGCAGGTACGTGACCTGATCGATGGATTGCGGAAACGCTTCCGTTCCATGGATGCCGCAAGACTGGCCGGCTCCCTCAAGACTTTCGACAGTACATTCATGAAGGACCTGCAAGACAAGCTTGAAACGCTTCTCATGAACGTCAATGCGGGCCCTATGCAGGCAAAGGATCTTCCCCTTTCCCTGCGCCTGCGCTATATCTCGCGCGACGGGCGGTATCTGATGCGGATCTTTCCTTCCGGGGATATCTGGCAGCCGGCGTTTCTCAACCGGTTCGTTCATGATCTTCAATCGGTCGATCCAAACGCCGTAGGCGATCCCGTAACCCTCGACATCTTTACCCGGGCTTTTCGGAACGGGTGCATCAAAGCAGCCGTGTACGCGGTTATTTTTATCGCCCTGCTCCTCCTTTTCACCTTCAGGAACGTCTCCCAGGCCTTTCTGGTCATGACGCCGCTGATCGTGGGGACTGCGTGGACGCTGGGACTGATGGCCCTTTTCGGCATCGACTTCAACCTGGCCAACAGCCTTTTCCTTCCTCTCATCGTCGGGGCCGGCGTGGAGTACGGCATCATTATCCTCCAGCGCAACTGGCAGGAAGGGTTTACGGAGGAAAAAACGGGGATTCCAATGAGTACGGCGAAAGGCGTCATTCTTGCCGGGCTCACGACTACGGTGGGTTTCGGCAGCCTGACCATTTCGCAGCACCGGGGTATCTCCAGCCTGGGGCTGCTCGCCACGATCGGAAGTCTCAGCATACTGACGGCAGCGGTTATTTTCCTTCCCGCATTGATGCAGGCAGTGCGGGTTTATCTGAATAGGCTCTTTCTCAAAAAGAGTCGTTGATCATTGCCGCCCGAAATAGTAATCCTATGGATATTTAACTCGGTTATGTCAGTATGTTCCGATGCTTAACCCGCTGTTTTGAGACGTATGGTATTAAAAGGGACCCGGTGAGCAGGGGAACGGCATATTCCCTCCGCTTCGTTCGCTTCGCCGTCCCTGGCTTCGCTCACTGCGGATGTTGGCCCTTCCGGTGTCCTGCTCCAGGGCCAACATGCGCCGCTCCGGGAACATCCCGCTCCCCTGCTTTGAGAGAGCGACCGACTTTGGACAGAGCCGGTTCTTGATATCAGGAGCAGAACATGTCTTGCACACATCGTCGCACTGAAAGGATATTCATCGTCATCCTGGCATGTCTCTTTCCGGTCGTTTTTCCCCGGCACGCCCAAGGGAGCGAAACCGGACCCGTTGACCAGGTGCGGGACATTTTGAACCAGGTCATGGCTATTCAGACCAACCCGAAGACGGCGGGATCAGTGCACAGGGAAGAACGTAAAAAGGCCATTAAGGCTGTCATTCTGAGGAATTTTGACATGGATCGCATGGCCGAGGACGCCTTGGGCGATTACTGGCGGAAGCTCGACAACAATCAGCAGGCTGAGTTCACAACGGTTTTCCGGGACCTCTTCCAGGACTCGTACACCCGGCTGGTCCTGGATTTTCTCAAGCAGGAGAGGATCCGGTACTCACCGGCAGAACCGAAGGAAGGAGAGGCCGTCGTAAGCACGGTCATCCTCAGGCCCAACGAGAATATCCCAGTGGGCTATCTTCTCGAAAGAATGAACGGAAGGTGGCGCGTCCATGATGTGACCATCGACGGCGTCAGCATCGTCCGGAAGTACCGCAGCTCCTTCACCCGGGTTATCATGAAAACGTCCTACAGTGTCCTGCTCGAAAAGATGCGCCTCCAGCAAAAGGCCATCCATGAAAATCCCTGATCGAGTGTCAGTAACTGTCGAAATCTTCCATGGCCGTGGATGAACGGGAAACCCTCCACTGGGACAGGTTCACCATCCAGGATGCGATGCTGCTTTTGGTGAGGGGGAGCGAGAGTCGCGTGAGCATGGAGGAAACGCCGTAAAAGCCCTTGAATATGTCCATGACCTGCTTTTCCAACTCCTCGGGGGAGCAATAGGCAGGCTTGATGTAACAGTGAAGACCGGGCCATCTCCCGATGTTGTCGTCATCGATAACGCGGCCTTCCGCCTTCATGCGGTCGTAAAACGTGGTTCCCCGGTGGGGCGTCAGGATATTGAAATAGGCGACCGGAACCTTCTGCTCCCGAAGAAAGGCCAGTGTGGAGCTGAAAACTTCCGGGGATTCCGTATCCCAGCCGAACTGAAGGTTTACCGAATAGCTGATCCCCCTTTCCCGCAGATTCCGGAAAATCTCTTCGTATTCGTTCACCTTGTTGATCTTCTTGTTCATCGCAGCAAGGGTGGCCCCTTCAATGGTTTCAATCCCGATATTGACATGCAGGAGCCCGCTCCTCCGGGCCAGGTCCATGAACTCCCGGTTCTTGCAGAGATAGGCGGACCATAAGGTCGACCATCGGATCTTCAGCGGGATCAGGGCCTCCATGAGTTCCATGGCATGGGATCTTTTTCCCGCAAAATTGCTGTCCGCAAACATGAAATAACGAGCTCCGGTTTTCTTTACCTCGTCGACCACGTCCCGCACGGGCCGATACCGGTAACTGCGCCCCAGATAAAAGCGTTCCGAACAGAATTCGCAGTTGAAGGGGCATCCGCGGGAGGTCTGAAGGGCAAAGGTCCTGATCAGGCCGTACTTCCCGAGATCCATGAGATTGTACCGGGGAAAGGGAAGGTCCCGGAGGTCCTCGGGCTCAACGGCGTGGTAGACTGGTTTCAACTTCCCGCGGGCGGCATCCTCGATCATCCTGGGCCATATGTGTTCCCCCTCCCCGATGCCGACGGCATCACAGTGTTTGGCGGCTTCTTCCGTATAAAAACAGGTGTGCGGGCCTCCCAGGATCACGGGGATGCCCCGCTCCCTGAATCGGTCCGCGATCTGGTATGCCCTGATGGAGTTGATCGTCCATGCAGTGATGGCGACAAGGTCCACCGGGGTATCGAAGTCGATGTCCGTCAGTTGCTCATCTATGAGTCTACACGCCCAATCGGGTGGCGTCAGGGCGGCAAGATACGGCAGTGTCACGCCGATGAGCTTTCTTTTTCGGGTCTTATGGAGTTCGAGGTTCGAACGGTTTTTGAAATGCGCCGGTTGTATGATGAGAAGTCTCGCAGATGCCGTCATCCGTTTTCCTTTATTGTTCCAAGAAGTGAATTTTCAGCGGCTGTCATCGAAATGCGTCCACCGCCATTTCAAGGAAACGCTTTAAGCTCCAGGGTTCCTGAGCCGCCCCCCTGCACGAGTACCAGCAGTTGCCGCAGCGGGTGGGTTCAAACAAGCCCTTGTGCCACGAGCTGAAATGACCGACGGCGGCCTGATCGGAACAACGCTTGATCATCCCGTCCGGGGTGACCTGGACCCAGTTTTTTCCGGCAGTGCAACCCGGAATGAAGCGGGCTGAAAAATACTCGGGCACCTTATCCAGGTAGTAATCGCCCGTGGTCACATTTCTCAATTCCCTTTTCATCCGTTTCAGGGTCTCGACCGCATTTGTCAATGCCGGGAGTTCTTCTGCGGGCACCATATGCCGTTCGTTCCCCACCCGCCGGCCATTGTATGCGCTCAGGGAAACCTTTATTCCCATCTCCGCGCTCCGCTTCACGATTTCAGGAACGTCCAGGTAGTTCTCCCGCTTGATGACTACATTGAAGCAGAGGTTGACGCCGGCAGCCTTCAGCTGCGGGGCCGCGGAAAAAATCCGCTTCGTAAGATCCGGTATCCCTCTCTCCCGGTCGTGTCTTTCGTCTGGATAGTCAAGGGATATGGAAAATTCATCGAGACCGGCTTTCCAGACGTCAAGACCCTTTTCAAGAGTCAGCAGCGAACCGTTGGTGATGAGGGAGATGAAAAGAAAGTCGAAGGATCTTCGCAGGGAAGCGATCAATTCCGGCAGGTCATTCCTGAGAAACGGCTCCCCCCCGGTAAGGCTCACCGACAGCGGATCCAGTCTGCGGACGAGGGGAACATAGTCCTCCAGTTCAGGAGGCGCTTTCTCTTTCCAATAATCGCAGAAATCACATCGGGCATTGCATCGCTTGGTGACCTCCAGGTTGAGGTTGAGGATCCCTCCTTTCAAGAGATATTTGAAATACTTATATCCGCCCGCGGACATTTCCCGGACACTGAGTCTTCGAGACATATGCATACTCCGATCTCATCCGATCTTGAAAAACATGGCCCTGCGTACCCGGATCTCTCGGTCCGGGCCGGTCACTTTCCCAATAAAGGGTCCTCCGAAAGATCGCCGCGCCGTCCGGCCAGAAGCGTCCAATACACGAGGAGCCCCACACCGGCCCAGAAGATTTGTTCCAATCGAAGGGCGACTCCATAGCTCAACCCCACAGCCGATTGAAACCCCAGGAGTTTGAAAACAATCACCCGGCTCCCCTCCAGAACGCCGAGACTCATGGGGATCGGAAAACTCAACAGATCCAGCCATGATCCGAGGAACCAGACTCCCGCCGCCAGGGCCAGGGAAGGACGGTCGCTCAGGAGAAAGAGAAAGTACCAGCTCTGAACAATCCCGCATGCCATCCCGAGAATATGCCAGACCACAGATCTTGGGAGCTCCCAGGGGTATTGCCTGTAGAAAAGCCTGAGTGCGACATCCACCTCTGTGATCCGTTCTGCTGATTTCTCAAGGGCTTTCCCTCCTATTCTGCGGGCGACCAGCCACCGCACCATGGCCCCCAGCTTGCCGTATTTCTGGACAGCGAGAAAGCCGAGAATTCCCGCGCCCAGCAGCGCGCTGCCGGTCAACATCGCCATCCACACGCCGGCGGGCAGCTCGATCCCCCACAGGATGATCAGGGATCCCGCACCGACAAAGAGCAGTTTCGACAACGCGTACGACAGCTTTCCGATAATCACGCCGGTAACTGCTTCAGGTCCCGGATGATTCATGGAAAGAAGCGTTCCTTTGGTGACCTCGCCGGCCAGGTCTGCCGTGGGGGTGAGGTAATTGATGGAAGTCCCCGCCAGCCGGATACTGAATATCCTGAAAATGGACAAGTCTCTATGAGGACCTGAAAGGCAGTGCCTCCAGCCGAAGGCGTGAAGGATGTCGGACACACCTTCGATAAGTGTGAGGGGAATGAGTCCCCATCCCAGAAGGGAAAGTTCCCGCCACAATTGCCTGGGGCCGACTGCCCACATCAGCACCCCAAGGAGAACGGCCCCTGTGATTATGCTGAAAAGATGAAATCGCCTCACCAGGGTTCCCCTGTAGGGACTTCAATCGCCGCCCTACTCCTCCTGCGATACTGCGACAGGCGAATTCCGTGTGTTGCAGCCGTTAGAGCAGCCCATCCGGAGGCAACACCGAGGGTGTAAACGGGAAACCCGATCGAAAATCCGATAATGAACATAAACGTGTAGATATTCCGCCTTCCGGCAATCCGCCTGAACCACCCATCAAAAGGACTGAAAAGATCAATGCTTTTTCCGAAAAATTTTTGCGCCAGTGTGTAAAAGATGTTGTCTGCTGTGTCGGAAAGAATCAGCAGGCCTGCCAGCAGGGCAGGGCCGACCTCTCCATGCGCCAATCCGGCCCCCAGGGATACATACAGGCCGATTTCACAGAAATAATCGATAAGGTCTTCGTGCTCTCCGATTCTCGTGAAATAGAGTTTCGTGCGCGCGAGCTTTCCGTCTACCCCGTCAAGGATTTCCAGTACGAAGGTGGACAATGCTCCAGCCAGGTAGAGTCCGTGGAGATAGAGCCATCCCACGGCAACCGCCGTGACAACCCCGAAAAGAGTCACGACATTCGGGGTAACCGGTGTATTGCAGAGAAGGCGCGTCAGGAAATTTTCAAAAGGCGGATCGATGAATTCAGCAGGAAGATCCATCACCTGTTTCTGCTCGCTGACGATGAGTATGCGGGTGGCCCGTTTTGCCTGTTCCTTCGAGCGCACTTCCATGAAATAGGGGGTGAGACAACCCCGGAGCCGCGGAGAGAAGGGATCGATGCCCTCCGGATAAAGCGCGTCCGCGGAATGGACGACGCCTGCAGGGCCTTCCAAGCACGCCCGCCGGAAATCCTCCTTTTTCAGAAAACCCGCCCGGACCATCGTCCCTTTTTCCTCAGATGCTTTCATAAAGGCAATCACCGTATCCCGGGCAGTACAAAGATGCTCAAGAATGCGGGGATCAGCCAGATGCGCTGCATCCACATACACAAAACCCTCCGCAAGATCGGAAAAAGGACGCATTGCCTTCCAGATGTCCTCTGTAAGGATTTCCTGTCGCAGTTGAAGGTCTCCCAACCACCTTCTGAACCTGGTGAGGTCCCGTGCGCCATCCACAAACAGGATTCCCTCTCGCAGGCCGAATGCGTTCAGATGGAAAAGGATCCTTATGGTGAGCGGAAGGCCGCCCACCTTTCCCCATGTCCCGGGATGGCAGGCATTGATAAGGAAAAGAGGCCGGACCACGTGTCTGCGATCCTCCATGGAAGAATAGTCTGTTCTACCCGCCACAGGCGCCTCCGGCCGGTTCAATCCGCTACCCTCGTTCTGCCGCCGGCCGGAATTCAAGCAGCCTCAAGACCAACAGCAGTGCCGCAAAAAGATACGTTCCCGCCGCCGTGGCCAGGAGAAACCAGTCCATGCGGTGAAACGCCGCGAAAAGCAGCACCAGATAGGCAAAATCGCGATTGGCCATAAGCGCCATCACCCGGAAGCTGCGGGACGACTGCCTGATTTCTCCAGCATTTCGCTTGAGGATGCAGTAATAGACGGCAACGGCAGCCAGCGCGAACCCGCCCATGAGAAACAGCAAGGCGCGCAGGTAGAGCGGGTTTCCGGTATGGCGATAGAGGCCGATTGCAATGCAGACGAAAACAGCAACATTCACGATATTGTCCGTGACGATATCCAGGGTGTGACCGAAAGTCGTCTCCATGAGTTTCAAACGGGCGACCTCTCCGTCGACCCCGTCCACGATGACACAGAAAACAAACAGGAGGGCGCCGAAGACCTGCGACCAATGGTCCGGCAATGAGAGGAAAAAGGCTCCCACCAACCCGATCGTCATTCCGGCGATCGTAATCTGGTTGGGCGAAATCGCGGTACGTGCCAACCGGCTGCTGAAAAAGCGGGAAATCCGTCGATCCACGTGGCGGGCCATAAACCCGTCATCTGCTTCGGTCTGCCGACCCAGAGTCCGAACCAGTCCGGCTTCCGGGAGAATCATTCCCTCGGCGTCTGCGCCCGCACGGCACGGCAGACCGGAAGGACCCTGGATCACACGGTGCCCTCTGATCGGAGGAAAAGGATACGATTCCGGGAACCAGAGCGTCTGAAGGACCTGAACAATATTCTCCGTGCCGGTTAGATAAAGCCCATCGGCACCCGCCCCGCCTTTTTCGGGCATGAACAGGGCTTGACCCTTTGCGGCTTCCAGTACCATATTCCGCACTGAATCACGGTCGAGTACGAGATCAGCCCTCAGGGCCAGGAACAGGCCATTTGCATTGAGAGGCGGCTCTTTCAGCAGTTTTTTTAGGGATGCGCTGCCTCGTGCCGGGTGAAAGAATTCCGGCATAAGCAGGTCTGAAAGTACCGGAACAAGGGGATGGGTATGACCAACGATATGGACTCGTCGAATTCCCGCCCCGCAGAGAAGAATCACGAGCCTGCGGACCGCGGGTACACGGTAGATCGGTCGAAGCCCGTTGGCATCCGATGCGACCAGGATCGCTGATACGGAAGGATCATTCAACCCGGCTATCCTTTTCTCTGGACCTGTTTCTGTTTGCATCCGGCACTTTAAAGAAATTGCGTGTGAATTGAGCACGGAACCCGGCAATTCAGCACAGGAACCGGCGTGCCCTTCCCAGCGCCATGAGCGGGAAATAGTGTCGGTACATATTATAGTTGATCATGAATCCACGGCTGAGTTCGGCGCCCTGGCAGAGTTTTTCGCTCAGTCCCTCAGCGGCAAGATCGATCCGCTGCCCCTCACCGTAGCCGGGAAATCCGGTACCGGTATACTGAGGCTCATCCCAGGTCCCCCCTTGCTGGCGCGCGATCAGAAACGATACCCCGTCTTCGATCGCTTTCCGGTATTTCGGATCGTCGAGCTCCAGCAGTGCCATCATTGCCCATCCGGTCTGGGAGGGAGTGCTTTCCCCTTTTCCGCGGAGTGCGGCATCCATGTAGGAGCCGCACGATTCCCCCCACCCGCCGTCCCGGTTCTGGCGGGAGGCGATCCAGTCGGCGGCCTTTTTTACATAACCGGCCTGCATATCCTCGCCGACAGCCTGGAGCCCGGACAGCACGGCCGCGGTGCCATAGATATAATTCACCCCCCACCGGCCGAACCAGCATCCTTTCGGTTCCTGTTCCTGCCTGATGAAGGCCATGGCCCGCCGGACAACCGGGTGTGAACGATCCATCCCCTGGTCTCCGATGGCTTTGATGACACGGCCGGCGAGATCGGCACTCGGGGGATCGAGGACTTCCCCGAAATCGCAGAACGGGATCCTGGTCAGGATCTTCTTGTCGTTGTCCCGGTCGAACGCTCCCCAGCCTCCTTTTCGGCACTGCATGGCGATGACCCACCGGGTTGCCCGTTTAATGACGGCTTCCAGGCGCTGCCGGTCCTCGTAACAATGCCGGAGCCGGCCCAGAACGATCAGGGCCACGGCGGTGTCGTCGATATCCGGGTACGAGGCGTTGGCCCGTTGGAATGCCCAGCCTCCCGGTTCGACCCCTTTAACCTTTACCTGCCAGTCGCCCGGGGTTCGGATCTCCTGTCCGAGGATCCATTCGACCGCCTTCTTCATGGCCGGCGAGCGGGTGTAATCGCAGCCGCAGTCCTGCATGGCCATGAGGGAGAGAAGGGTGTCCCATACCGGCGATTCGCTCGCCTGTACGTGGAGCGCGCCGTTTTTCTCGAATGTCCAGTAGCCATTGAGTGCGTCGAGCCCTTTCCGGATAACGGGGTGGGTGATCGGGTATCCTTCGGCGTTCAGGGCCATGAGGCTGTAGATCCAGGGCGGCTGGATCCCTCCCCATGCACCGTCGGCATCCTGGTGGGCGACAATCCATTTCATGCAGGCTCGGATGGCCGTTTTCCGGCCCGGGGCCATCCCGATCCTCTGGTACAGGTGCAGGATGCGGTCGGCGACCGTGAAAAATCGTTCCCAGGAAAAGGGGCTCCCTATTTTGGGATGATTGTAATCAACGGCCTGCCGTCCCGCCGGAAAAAGCTCATCGAGCCTGGAGGCATCAGGGAACGGACGGACCGTACGGTGCGCGGAAAGAATCGCCAGCGGGAGGATCGTGGCCCGGGCCCAACAGGCGAAGTTATAGATGTTGATTGGAGACCAGCGGGGAAGGAAGATGATTTCCGGAGGAATGTTGGGCGTCTTTTCCCAGGGCCACTCGCCGATAAGGGCGAGCCAGTAGCGGGTGAAGACCCGGACCCTGGAAACGCCGCCATGGTCCAGGATCCAGCGGCGGGCCCGTTCGATGGGATCGGCGGCCGGTGCCATTCCGCAGACCCGCAGGGCCGCGTATGCTTCCACCGTGGCGTTGATGTCTCCTTCAGGGGCCCTGCAGTAGGTTTCCCACGATCCATCGGGGCGCTGTTCGTCCAGTATCCCCTGTTTCAACCCTTCGATTTTCGGATCATTCTCGACGCCGAGGATGTACATGGCCAGAATCCATTCGGCTTCCATGCAGACATTCGATTCAAGCATCCCGGCCCAGTATCCTTCCGGGTACTGTTGATCATTGAGCCAGGCAACAGCGTCTTCGATAACCCGGTCCATGTGGGTGTGGTGCGGGCATACTGTTGAGATAATCGCATCCATTATGTACCCTTTTTTCATCGAAGGTTGGCTTTGATCGACACTTGGTGTATATTTCGCGGGTCTGGATTCCATTTTTTCGAAACCCCGATCCGGTCCTGCAATTCGAGGAAATTATGCCACCCACCATCGGCATGATCATCGCACTCCCCTCCGAAGCCGCCCGTATGGCGGGCCGGAGAGGCTGGCGGAAAAGAGACGGATACGCATTCAGGCGGCAGGCCCTGCCGGGGGGAAGCGACCTTCTGACCGGCCTGTCCGGCATGGGAATCGAGAACGCCCGCGGCGCTGCAGGGCGGCTTGTAGAACAGGGGGCGGCTGCACTGGTCAATGTGGGAGTCTCCGGTGGGCTGGTCGCCGGTCTGCAGCCGGGTAACCTGGTCATTGCCGAAAGCGTCCTCCTGGTTGATGCTGGAAAAATCTCAGGAATCTGGCACGCCGAGAGGGAGACTGTCGTACGGGCGGCGGACCGGTTGGCGGCCGGGGGAATCACCTCACACTGCGGGCGGATCATGTGCTCGGTGCGGCCGGTCCTTTCGGCCGCGATGAAAGAGGAATACGGCGGACGCTTCCAGTCACTGGCGGTAGACATGGAAAGCGCCGGCGTCGCGATGGCGGCAGCGGAAGCGAGGCTTCCCTTTTTCATTATGCGTGCTGTATGCGATCCTTTCACGCAGTCGATTCCTCCCTGGCTGTTCGATACCCTTTCGACGGACGGGAGTGTCCGCTTGCCGAGGCTGTTCGGCGAAGTCGCCCGCCGCCCCACCGCCGTGATCGCTCTGTCACGGATGCTGATCCGGTTTCGGGCGGCCTGCGGTGCGCTGGCAGACGCGTGGACCCTCCTTTGCTCAGGCGGTGGCCCCGCATTTCTTGTCCCGCCGCGCGGGACCGGGCACGATTCAGACAATGGGTTTCCCCCTCACCGGAACTGATAGTGTCTCGCTGATCCGAACACCCGAAAAGGATTCCGTAAAGATTCCATGACCGCCGTCGGTTCGAAGCCGCAGTGGACCATGCACGACCCGCATTTCGGGTTCCGTCCGACGCCGTAGGTTTCCCAGTCGGTGTCCCTGAGAAGTTCTTCATAGGAATCCGCATACCCGTCATTGAGGAGATAACAGGGTTTTTGCCATCCGAACACATTCCGTGTCGGATTCCCCCATGGCGTGCATGGAAAATCGCGTCCTCCGGCCAGAAAATCGAGGTAGATGCTGCTGTGATTGAACTGCCAGTCCCGGTCCCGGCCAATCTCGAACACGCGCCGGAAGAAATTCCGTGTTGCCTCCCGGTCTTCCAGAAAATGGGAACGGTCCGGAGCTGTTTCATAATTGAACGCCGGCGCTACGGTCATCCCATCGACACCGAGGGCGGTCAGGAAATCGAAAAGAGATGCCGCGTTTTCGGGGGTGTCGTCCCGGAAAAGCGTGGTGTTGGTCGTTACCCGGAATCCCCGGCGGAGTAACATCCCAATGGCATTCACGGCGCCGGCGAAAATCCCCTTGCGGCCCGCCAATTCGTCGTGCCGATCCTCCAGCCCGTCCAGATGGATGCTGAATGTCAGGAAAGGCGACGGGGAAAATTCCTCGATTCGCTTTTCCAGAAGAAGCGCATTGGTGCAGAGGTAGACGAAGCGCCGGCGGCCGGTCAGCCGGGCAACCACCTCAGGGATGTCCGGGTGAAGCAGCGGTTCGCCGCCGGTGATCGAGACGACGGGTACATTCGCTTCCTCGGCAGCGCCGGTGCATTCCTCTACGGTCAGCCGGGCGTCCGGAACTTTATCGGCGAGCTGTATCTTTCCGCACCCGCGGCATTTCAGGTTGCATCGGTACAGGGGTTCAAGCATGAGAACCAGCGAATATTTTCGTTTCCGAAACAGCAGCTGGTGAAAGATATAATAACCGATGTACATTTTCTGTCTTGCGGAGATGCTCACGAGTTTTCTTCTTCCTGTCTGATGGAACGTTTAGAACGTCTGAAACAGTCTCGGCATTCACAACCGGTGGTTCGACATCACTGCTGCGCCTCGTTCAGAACAATCTCCTTTCTCTGGACTTTTTATGCGGACGAAATTACCGTCCGCGCTCAGAGAAGACGGCAGATTGCCCTACCTGGATATTCACGTGCCTGTTTCCGTTCTTCCGATCCCGGTATCAGTTGATCATTGTATATTATAACGTCAATACAATACAGGGCAATCGTGTCCGAAATCTATTTGTGGATGGAGAGCCCCTTCCATGGGTGGCCCAAAGCCCGGCCCTCTGGACCCGAATCTTTACAAGATCATACCAAAATGGTACCACTTTATTGTGCCTGCTGAAATTGAAGAGTTGGCATAAATGCCGGAATCCGTACGGTTCATCAATCCGGGTGGAAGGAGAAGTCATGAAGGTAAAAGAAATAATGAGCGAAACCATTGTCACTGTCGAAATGGATGATTCACTAAAAGTCCTTAAGGGAATTTTTGATAAGGTCAAGTTCCATCATCTGCTCGTGGTCGAGTCCGGCAGACTATATGGCGTGATCTCTGACAGGGACCTTCTGAAGGCCTTGAGTCCAAACATTGGAAGCATCTCCGAGACAGCCGAGGACCTGGCAACCCTCAATAAGAGAGCGCATCAGATAATGACGAGAAAACCTATTACCTTATCACCAAAAGCCGGAATCGATGAAGCGATTGAAGTCTTCAACAATCACAAGATTTCCTGTATACCCGTCGTGGATGAAGAGCGAAAACCGGTTGGGATACTAAGCTGGCGAGATCTACTGAAGGCGGTTAAGGAAAAGTAAGACAGACCCCTGTGGACGAGCGACGTCTCCAATGTCCATGCAGCCGTCCTCCTCCATAATCGTAGAGGAGTTGAAGCGCGTTGAGATTTATTTTGTTCGTGACGACATTCCTGCTGCTTTACAGCGGCATGCACCTGTACGGGTTTCTCAAGGCACGGGCAGCCTTTTCATTTGGTCCGAGGGCCGGGATCCCATTTGCTCTTTTCATGACAGCCATGATGCTCTGTCCGGTTCTGGTGCGACTTTCCAAGAGCGCCGGTCTGGAACTTCCGGCAAAGGCATTGGCCTATGTCGGTTACACCTGGATGGGTTGTCTGTTCCTTTTTGTCTGTGCCTCTTTTCTCATCGACGGCTGCAGGATCCTTGTCTCCTTCATGGCCTGGATCTTCAAATTGGATCTTTCCTGGATGAAAATGACGGCGCGGACCGCCTTTCTCATCCCATTGCTGGCGTCCGTATCGATAGCGACTTACGGGTATTTCGAGGCGCTGAACATCCGAACCGAAAGGATAACCATCGAGAGCCCCAAGATTTCGAAAGAGACAGGGAAGCTGAGGATTGTCCAGATTTCCGACGTGCACCTCGGTCTCATCGTCGGGACAGACAGGCTGAAAAGGATTCTTGCGAAGGTCAGGGCGGCGGTCCCGGACATTCTGGTATCTACGGGTGATCTGGTAGACGGGCAGGCGGACAACGTTTCCGCGGCCGCCGATATGCTTCGATCGGTCCCCGCCAAATATGGGAAATTTGCCGTGACGGGAAATCACGAATTTTACGCCGGCCTTCCGTACTCTCTGGGCATTACGAAAAGGGCCGGCTTTTCGATGCTCCGTGGCGAAGGCGTCGAGATACCCGGGGTCATCGCGATTTTCGGTGTGGATGACCCCGCCGGAAAATCCTTCGGCCTTGCAAAAGTCGTCTCGGAGAAGGACCTCCTCTCTACATCTTCACGAAGGATCTTTACCCTTCTCCTGAAGCATCGGCCGGTTGTAGACAAGAATGCCGCGGGCCTATTCGACCTGCAGCTTTCCGGACACATCCACGGCGGGCAGATCTTCCCATTCAGGTATGTGACGGAACTGTTCTCCCCTTATGCCGCCGGCTTTTTCACGCTTCCCGGGGGCGGCCATCTGTACGTCAGCCGTGGTTCCGGTACGTGGGGTCCTCCGATCCGGTTTCTTGCGCCGCCGGAGGTGACGATCATCGATCTCGTTCACAGCACCCCTCCTCAATGATTTCCTTTTCCCTGAGGGCGGCTTTCAGGTTTCGTCCGATCACGGGGACATATTCCATCATGTCCAGCCCTCTTTGTTTATCAAGGGTCCTGGAAGGCAGATTATCCTCCGTCGTGCCCTCAAGAAATCCGCAACGTTATTATCTGACGGAAAAGCATACGTCGGCGGAATGATGACAGGACAGGATCGATCTTCCCGGACGAACGTAACCCGAACCTGGGGCTGTGGAACCGATGCGATGATCAGTGATCGAGCGTCGAGCAGCTTTTGCCGACATGCAAAGTCAAATGAAGCCAGATAAGCGTCGTAGAGTTCTTCGTCCAGCAGATTCTTTCTGTGGAGGGCGTCAATTTCCTCTTGCAATTCCTTGAGGTGCTCAATGGATACGATTCTGCTCTGAAAGCCCTGCTGTTCCAGGAGCTCTTCAAATTTCTCCATAAATTCAAATTGCTGCATCTCTCCCGCCCCCCGCGATAAATTGCTTGACAATAATATAACCCGCTATTATGATTTAGCAGGTTATATTCATATCCAAGAATTCATAACCTGTCAATAACTTTTTGAAGGTTAGAATACATCGAGAGGCATCTGGTGGACAATACCGAAAAACATGCCGGCAATCTAAGCCTTCTGGGGGGCCGGCTATGCCTGGATTTTGTCAATACCCTGGACTGGCGGGGGACCGATCATCCTGTTGAATACCTGCGCACCTACCATGATCTTGTCGTTTGGAGCCGGTACGTGGGCACGATCTCGGATCGAGAGGCGGAACGATTATTACAACTCGCGGAAATAGATTCTCTGGAGGGCCGCGTTGTTATACGAGACGCGATTCAGCTGCGGGAGGCGATTTATCGAATTTTTTCCACGATTGCCGGAGGCCTGCCCGTCGCCGAACAGGATCTGGTGATCTTTAACCGGTATCTCGGTACGGCAATGCAATTTTCAGAGATCATCCAGCAGGAACAGCACTTTGTCTGGAATACGAATGCTGATCCGGAGAAACCGGATCGAATACTCAATCCTCTTGTTCGTTCTGCAGCGGATTTGCTTGTGTCCCCGGAGCTCAGGAGAGTCAAGAAGTGCGGCGATCCCAGCTGCGGCTGGCTGTTTCTGGACACCAGCCGCAATCTCAGCCGGCGCTGGTGCGACATGCGCGATTGCGGTAATCGCGCCAAGGCCAGCCGGTTTTATAAAAAGAGGAAAAAAACCAGACCGGCCACATCCTCTCCGAAGGCGGTTTCTCCCCCGTCCGGACCCGATCCCAATATCGACCGCCACCTCTTATAATGGAACTCGCGGCAGCGGGGTCTTGAGAAGATTCTCAAGAGCCTGGACGAACGGAAACAGGAGAAACGCGCAGTGCAATATCATCGATCGGCCAGGATCGTGTCGAGTCTTTCGAGGTCATTGACAACGCGCCAGGTCGCGCCGCCGTCCTGTGCCCGCTTTTGCCAGTATTCCAGGCGGTTCATGTATTCTCTGGGATCAATATTGTCGCTGCGCAGTTTGGTGACATTCAGGGCGACAACGTGAACTCTCGGCATTTCGATGTCAAAGTTGCGGATATAGCCCTTTCGCAGGTCCTCTTTTAAATCGGAAAAAATCAGGATGTATTTTTCCCCTGCTCCGGTTTCGTTCAGGTATTCCACGGCCTGGAGAATGCCCCCGCTGATATCCGTATAGGGACTCCCCTTTACCGAGGCAACAAATTTGTCCACTCGGTCTTTGAAAAGCCTTTTTTGCTGATTGGAAACGGACGGCCGGTTGTCGAACGTCTTCTTGGCTACAATATCCTTTTCGCTGAAGCTCCCCGTATCTATCCTCGCGACTCCAAGGGAATCGCCCGGTTTCAGGGTACCGAGGAGGTAGTAGATAATGCTGCACGCCTTTTTCAATTCATTCTTATACGTGCCCGATGTATCCATGAGCAGGTATACGCCGCGGGAATGGCTGTTCACATCCGAACAACCGACGAAAAACAGGCACGCTCCGAGGATCGTCAGTGTTATGAGGAACCTTTTCATAGCCCGCCCTCCTGTGGATGGATTTGTTCCTCAGCCGTCCTGTGAAAAGCAAGCCTTTCGATATAAAGCGGGGGAAAAATCAGCACGTCATATACATTAACCAGGAATTCGGAAAGGTATTTGGCGGTATTTCCCAAAAGACGGAACATGAACGCCATCCAGCGAAGCGCCGCAGCCGCAACGACACCGCCGACCGTGCGGGAGGCATTGACAAACGATTCCAGCGGAATGGCCACGAATGTCAACGCGAATGGGAGGATAAATCCCATTACCATCTGGCCGACTGTCGGTATCCACGAATTCACGGGTTGAATCGTTTCCGAAGTGGTCAATGTGTGCCGCAATGCCTCCATATCGGCAGCAATCTGCTCACGCATGAAGGCCAATGAAGACTCGACACAGGCCAGCACGAGGAGGATTGCAAATGTAATCCATATCATTTTCCTCCGCATCCTGTCGTCCATGGACCCGATGATGGGAAAGAGATTCGTGATACGGATAGATTCCATCAAATAGAGACCCATCGAGACCTCAAGGAGGATAATAACCATCGCCGCAACGCTGGCCATTGGGTACCTCCCGATGTAGCTGGCTCCTCCAACCATCTCCGACATGGGCAATGCGATCAGGTTGAAATTGATGACGGCCCCGCCGAAGGCAATGAGGAGCACGAAACCTGAAATAACGAACTGGGTCATGGACGACGAGGTCAGCGTCTGCTGGGCCCGCACGCTCCCTGCGCGTATTTGTTCGTATTCGTCCATCCTGCGGTCAATTACCTTTGCCCGTTCCTGAAGGCCGGTAATGTTCTTCCCCACTTTGTACAGGGTCTCGGCCAGCTTCCGCCAGTGAGGCATCATCTTCTTGAGCAGGGCATGCCGGACACCCATGCTGTCCCGGTAGTCATTCATGGCCTTCTTGTACTGCTTTTCGGTGCTTTCCTGGATTTCCATGAGGATGTCGGCGACCGTTCCGTCTCCCTGGGGCTGGATATTTGCGACCGCTTTCACTGCCCCCACCCATGCAGGCGACGGGGGAGGCAGCTCGGTGCTTTCACGGTAATCTTCATCGATGAGCGTAATCTGCTCACTCAATTTGAGCTGCAATGCCGGGTATGCACTCAGATCCCGCTTGACAACCGCGTCCACCCGTTGAAATTCACGCTCAATGGAACGCTCGACCGCTTCTCTCCCGGCTGCCAGCAGAACTTCCCTGTTTCTTTCCACCAAATACTGCTCACCCCGAAGAACGGACCTGGACGCAATGCGCATTGCGGAATGCAAAATAGAGCCGACGGACCGGATGGCCCGATGAGACGGAGCGCGTGCGAGATACAACATAAGCAACGCAATGATGAACAAAATCAGTCCGGAAAGGACCGGCGAACCAGGTACAATCGTTAATAACTCTGCGGTTGACATTTCTGGCCTCCCTTCGAACTTCCCTCTTATGCTTCAGGAAAGATACACAGATGTATAGAAGTATACACATTCATCGTCCTCATTTCGGAAATACATAAGCATTAACTCATTGCAAACACTGCAATTTGCTTCCAATCAGCCTCGGGACCGCTGCAATAACCCCACTTAGATTGAGCAAATTCCGTACCACGTTCGGGAAAATGATCCGATTGTCCAGGCTCCCGCCTTGCCCCGTCAATAATCCTTGTGTCAGGGACAAACCCGCGCTAAGGTAATCTTGTATGGAGGATGACAATGAGCGTTGAAAACGTAAAGGCGTATTTTCAGGAAAATGACCTGTCTTATGAAGTGTTGGAATTCGACGCGAGCATTGAAACCGTGGACCGGGCCGCAGAGGCCCTGGGAGTCCCATCCGCTCTGATCGCCAAGACCCTGGCATTCAAGATAAAGGATAGGAGCATACTGGTGGTGACAAAGGGAGATGCGAGGATTGACAACCGGAAATTCAAGGAACAGTTCCAGGCGCGGGCCAAAATGATGTCCCCCGACGAGGTCCTGGAAGCTACCGGGCACCCGGTCGGCGGGGTGTGTCCCTTCGGCGTCAAGGAGTTGGCGGAGGTCTATCTGGACAAGAGTCTCAAACCGTTCGAGCGGGTATATCCTGCGGCGGGGTCGCGAAATACCTGCATCGAGATAAGCCCTGAAGAAATTGCCCGGCTCACAAAGGCCTCGTGGGTCGACGTCTGCAAGTAGCTCATCGTCAGCCCGATTCCGCCACCGGTCTCATCTCCTTAATATATAAGGGAAGGGTCGCGGAAGAACGCTTCCTGAACGTCAATCACCGAAAAAAGGGATTTGTGGCCTGTTCCGTGGCGATGGTGCTGGGCGGGCCGTGGCCGGGATAGACGCGCAGGTTCTCATCGAGGGTAAACAGCTTGGATTGGACCCCTTTGATGAGCCGGCCGTAGTCCCCGCCGGGGAAGTCGGTCCTTCCGATAGAACCGGCAAAGAGGGTATCCCCCGTGAATACCGCTCCGGGCGCCAGATAGCACACACCTCCGGGGGAATGCCCCGGCGTGTGGAGGACCTTTATCAGGTAGGTGCCGACCCGAATGTCGTCTCCGTCATTTACCTCCCTGTCAGGAGAGAATCCCAGGCCGGTGATGTCCAGGGGATGAATGGAAACGGGAGCGCCCGTGATCCTTTTCAACTCGGCGGCGCCCCCAACGTGATCTATATGGCCGTGGGTGATGAGGATGTGCCGTATAGTGAGGCCGGTTTCCGTTATTGCCTGTACGATCCGGAATACTTCGTCGCCGGGATCAATAACGAGCCCTTCCATCGTCTCTTTGCACCCGAGAACATAACAATTGGCCTGGTATGGGCCGACAACTATCTTTCTGAGCATGAAGAACAGCCTCCTTTCGTCGGTTATTACAAAGTAAGGCGGAAAGAAGGGCTGTCAAGCCTTTGCGCAAGGCCCAAATCCGCCGCCAGGTGAAGGGAAGTGAAACTTGCGAGTGCTTTCATGCCGTACGGGCGACAAAAACGGCTGTCCTGCTCATGCTGATTCCGGGCCTCTCGGCAAGGTCAAAGCCTGATTCCTGGAACAGGCCCACTGTTTCTTCAAAGTGCATATCTGAAACATGCTTCTTTGGTTCAACAATCAGAAGTCTGCCGTTCGGGTTGACATGCCGGCGCAGCTCGCGGAAAAATGCGGCGGTGTCAGGAACCTCATGGACCATCCAGAAACACAGGATGAAATCCGCGCCGGCCTCAATGTTGATGGTCCCGGGCTCGGACCTGTGAAGCTGGATTCGATTCAGCACTCCGGCTTTCTCCGCGCGTTTTTTGAGCACATCCAGCATCTTTTGTTGGATATCCACGGAGATAACGTGCCCGCGGTCACCCACCAGCCTGGCCAGGCCGATGGAAAAAAAGCCCATACCGCACCCCACATCCATGGCGGTCATCCCTTCCCGCACATATGGGGCCAGGAGCTTCTCCGGTTTATGGATAAGACGGCGAAGAGGATTGTCGAATGTATATGCCAGCCACCAGGGACACACGCGTCCGGCCACTTTTAATCCCTCCTTCTTGTGAAGCCTTGAGCAGGAAAATGGACAAGAAATCAAAATGCCTTGTGATCTCTGTAACCGTGTGGTGAATGCGTCACAAACGAAATATCCCACCGTAGTGATGAATAATGATATTTAAAGTGCATGAGCCCTAAATATATGGCTTACTGTAAGATTGTCAATAAAAACACTCAACTAAAGTTCATGTTGTTATTGACTGTCCACTCAGCCGTGTGTTATTCGAAGAGTATGCCCTTAGCGCCCCCATCCTCCTTGTTCTTCACTGAATCTGATTAGCGGCACATCGAACCTGGTGCATGAGGGATCGGAGAAGAAGGGATTTTCTATACAAAGCCTTTTTAAGGAGATGAAGATGGAATATGAGTATGCTTTTGAAATGGCCGCGTCGGGTATCCGTTTCGGAGAGGGTGCTACCCGCGAGGTGGGGATGGATCTCTCGGAGCGGCAGGTGAAGAGAGCCATGGTGGTTACAGACCCGGTCCTGAGGGACCTGCCTCCTGTTCAAACGGTCCTGGAATCGCTTTCCAAAGAAAGGATAGAATATTCCTTATTCGACGAGGTGAGGATAGAACCGACTGATTCATCTTTCAAGGAAGCCGCTGAATTTGCCGCTGCGGGCGGATTTGATGCATTTGTAGCCGTGGGCGGCGGCTCTGTCATGGACACCGCGAAAGTTGCGAACCTTTACTCCTGCTATCCGGCGGATTTCCTGGACTATGTGAACCCCCCCATCGGAAAAGGGGTGCCGGTTCCCGGGGAAGTCAAGCCCCTGTATGCCATCCCGACTACCGCCGGGACGGGAAGCGAGACAACCGGTGTCGCGATTTTCGACTTTGAAGAAATGCATGCCAAGACGGGTATCGCCCATAGACGGCTTAAACCCACTCTGGGGATTGTGGACCCGGAGAATACGCGGACCCTGCCGCCCATGGCCGCCGCATGCACCGGCCTGGACGTATTCACCCACGCCATAGAATCCTATACCACTCTTCCCTACAACAAGAGGCAGCGGCCGGAGCGCCCCATCCTTCGTCCGGCCTACCAGGGGTCCAATCCCATCAGTGACATATGGGCGCTTGAGACCATGCTCATCATCGGAAAATACTTCGTCCGGGCCGTTGAACACCCCGAGGACAGCGAGGCCCGCGGCATGATGATGCTTGCCGCCTGTTTTGCGGGCCTCGGCTTTGGGAACGCCGGTCTGACCATCCCACACGGCATGTCGTATCCTGTATCCGGGATGGTGAAAGACTACCATCCGGAAGGCTATCCGGGTATGCACCCCATGATCCCGCACGGAATGGCAGTGGTCCTGAACGCACCCGCGGCATTTCGTTTTACGGCAAGCGGGTGTCCCGAAAGGCACCTCCGTGCGGCCGAGGCCATCGGTGCGGATATTTCCGGCGCCCGGCTGGAGGACGCAGGCGAAATCCTGGCCGGCAAAATTATCGAGGTAATGAAGCGGGTGCACATCCCGAACGGACTGAGCGGCGTGGGTTACACGCCCGATGATATCCCGAAACTGGTGGAAGGGACCCTTCCGCAGCACCGGGTGACCAAGCTGTCACCCCGGCCGGTGGACGCCGAGGCGTTGACCGCGATTTTCCAGGACGCCATGAGGTACTGGTAGTCGTTGATCATGAACGGCTCACCGATTTTGGGCTTCAGTGGCCGGTCCTGGGTCTCGAAGAGGCGTGGATGAGAACCGGAAAGCAGGAATGAGAGGAGGCTGAAGGGCTATGGAAGAATGGGCGCTACTCGCTGAGAAGATAAAAAAATACGTAAATCCGGACACATTTGCTGTTTCCGTCAGTTTCCTCGCGGGTGATCAGCAGTTGCCCGACCGCAGCAGGAGACCCGTGAAAGATCTCGGCGTGCCCATGGCCCCGTGCCAGGGCGCTGCCATGGCCCGGCGCTATGGCTGGACCGTGGCCTTCGGTCCCGAAGATGTGGGGTGCGCCATAGCCGCCCACACCTATGGCTGGGAAAGGCTTGCCGATGAAAGGGGGGCCCTCGATTTCCTTCTCCGGATGAATTACGTGTCTGACGAACAGGCGGCCCGGGAGGTATTGAAGGGTTTCCGGGTACTTGACAGGGGGAGGGATCTCCAGGTGGTTTATGCACCCCTCGAACGAACCTCGATGGAACCGGACGTGGTGCTCCTGTACGTGAACCCGGCCCAACTGATGCGCCTGCTCCACGGCGCCACTCATCATGGGGGCACTCCTTTAGCGGGCAGTTTTTCGGGCAGGGCCGCTTCGTGTACCGAGGGGGTGCTTGGAGCCTATCTGGACGATGACTGCAAGGTGGTGGTCCCGGGAAACGGTGATCGGGTATGGGCCGGGTGCCAGGATCACGAAATGGTCATGGCCATCCCCTCGGCAAAACTGGCGCATGTGGTTGACGGCCTTGAAAAGACCCATCAGAAGGGGATCCGGTATCCTATCCCGACCTATCTGCGGTACCGCCCGGAAGTTGCCTTCTCACTTCCCCTGAGCGATATTTTCCGATTGCCCCCAAGCGGAGGCCGGTCAGGCTCAAAATCCTGACTGGACCACGAGATGAAAGGAAAAGGACATGGCAGGGAAGAAAATCGATGAGAAAACAAAAAGCAAGGTGCGGGAATCCTACGGCAATGGGGTCCCGAAAAAGAGAATCGCTGAACAGTTCTCCATAAGCGTCTCGAGCGT
>CAZONI010000010.1:0-73332 GCA_964581175.1 uncultured Desulfobacteraceae bacterium | reverse complement strand
TTTCCGTCCTGATCTCCTTCTCACCGAGGTCTTTCAAACAGTGAGTCACCTGCTCGGGAGTGTAGCCGCACTTCTGAGGGTCCCCGCCAAGGGCCACAAGCATTCCCACAATGCGCCTGCACTTCTCACAGCGACCGCAAGGATGGATTCCGTCCTCCTCCTTATGCGCGGCATGGCAGGAGACTTGTCGGGCCTGCAAATCCTGATAGCGTTCGAGAAGGACCTTTTCGATGAGCAGCTCAGAAAGGGGTCTGAGGATGGAAAACTGGCTTACCTCCCAGCCCTTTCTGTTGAAATAGCGGGTCAAGACATTGTCAAAATAGCGGCTCTGGTCGTACAGGCCGTCATAGTGCGTGATCCCGGAGTGAGTCAGCCTGCGCGTGGTGTCGAACTCGTCGCCGATAACAAGGCGGCCGATCCCCCTTTTCCTGAGAATGGGCAGGACCCCAAAGAGAAAGACGGCAACCGTCCATAACCGGACGGGGTAATCATCCGATCGCACGGTTGAAAAATCCTGTCGGATGAAAGGAAGGTGTCTGAGCATCCAGTTGAAGAGCCTGTCGGCGTTTGTCCACACCCTTGCCGTGTTGGGGACACTCCGGCTGAAGAACCGGTAAGCGTTCAAGGCAGTGAACCAGTGCCTGCCGGATTCATTGACGAAAATCGGGTGGACATCACGTCCGATCTCGTTCAAGACGGCGAAACTCAGGAGACTGTCCTTTCCTCCGCTCAAAAGAACGGCGTTTTTTGCAAAATCCAGGTCCCAGATCCGTTTTGTCTTTTTCCCTCCCAGGGGTCCGGACCCATTTGACGGCCTCTCTTCCGGGAAGCTGAGTCGGGCCCTCAGGTAGTGATCCCTCCTGACAGGGGACAACCGGGGAAAGGATTTCAGCAGAAAGGGGTTGGGTTCAAGAAACTTTTTTACAAAGATCTCGCGGGCCGTGTTACGGGCCATTTCCTCCATGAAGCGTCTGTCATGCCTGTCATAAGGCCCGTGAAACACGATTTCGTCGCAGAAAAGACCGTAGTTGAGGGCAACCTGCGCAGAAAGCATGCAGGCAAGATTCAGGGAATCGCCCTCTTCGGGCTTGAAGACATCTTCTTCGAATCGGTACACCAGATCGAGCACATCCTCCCGATCGTCCTGGATGACCCGGTAAGGTGCGGTGACGCGGCGGGCCTCCAGGCGCACCGGTCCCACTTCGAGCCGCCGTATGACCCCCAAAGGCTCAAGGGAGTCCATGTTCCTGCTATTCGCGTTCAGGGTCTTCATTGCTCCATCCTCGTTCGGCGCCTGAGGAAAGGGGCCAATGCCTCCACCACCGGCGCAGCTCCATTCAGCAGGGCCTCAACGGCAGGGAGTCCGGTCCTGGCCGTGATATCCGCGCACACCGCTGGAATGTGGTCATGTTCCAGCTTTTCACTATTCACCGTCACTGCGACCACAGGTTTGCCCGAGAGGAATTCTATGGCCTGGATCTGTGTCTCCAGGGGATGAAGAAGATAGCCGGGGAAGCCGTCATATTCTTTCCTGGCAGGCGCGTG
This sequence comes from uncultured Desulfobacteraceae bacterium, assembly GCA_964581175.1. Classification (GTDB taxonomy): domain Bacteria; phylum Desulfobacterota; class DSM-4660; order Desulfatiglandales; family Desulfatiglandaceae; genus B46-G9. Next base: position 71,787 of record CAZONI010000010.1, on the reverse strand, counting down.
CTGAAGCACCACCGCATCGGGCCGCCCCGCGGCCAGGATCTCGAATCCCCCGGGATAGGCCGGATTCATGAGGCTTCCCTGACCCTCTATTATAATGACTTCCGGTTTTGTCTCATGCCACGCGGTCCAAACGGTGTGCTCTATTTCTCCCGAAACGAAATCGTTGATCAGGGAATCCATGATCAAGCCGAAACGGACGCCCTGCATCCACGCGGTTTGCCCGGTCCCGATCAATTCCGCCCTCAGTCCGCTGGCGCTGAATGCATCCGCCAGAAGCCAGGCCGTGGTCCTCTTGCCGACCGCAGAGTCGGTCCCCAGCAGCGCCACCTTCAGGGCGGAGACCTGTTCGATTTTCCCCGTGAAAAAGTGAAGGTCCTTTCCGGGAGGTGTCTTTCGCACGTCGCGGATTCGGATGCCATTCTCTTCCGCCAGGGCGACGATCTCTTCATCCTCGGACAGAAAATCATGGAGACCCGAGTCCACGTTGAGGCCCAGGCGGACGGCCTCCTTGACGTGTTCACGACTCTCGGGGCTGAGGCGGCCCCCGTCCGGAGCCAGACCCATGACCCAATGAGATGCGGGTGTGCCCCGTTTCAGGGCGGTTTCTACCGCTTCCGCAGTATCGGCGTATATGGGGATGCCTCTGGGTTTGCCGTCCAGGCATTCACCGGCATCTGCCCCTGCGTGGCGCGCGTCAACGACGCTCAATACATTGTACCGCTCCGTCCGCCGCACGAGACCGTGGGCCGTCTTGCCGTTGGGCGTCCCGAAAGCCCCTTGACAGTAAATGACGGCATTTCCTTCCGGAAAGGGATTCATCACTTTCTCCCCGTGAGGATCACAACATATCGATCCCCTTGAAGAGGCTCCTTGCGATGTTTCTCCAGGAGCACGATCAACCCCGCCGTGGAGGCGGGCAGAACGCTCAGCCCCTCTCTCTCTCTCAAGAGTCGAGAATAGGACAACATGTTCTTGTCACTGGCATACGACGCCCAACCCCCTGTGGCCCTCACCGCCTCGAGGGCATAATCTCCATCAATGGAATGCCAGTTGATCAACGGCTCGTTGATCGCCGTTTCCTTGATCTGTTCCGGTTTGAGGTCTTCACAGTAAGGAGCATTTTTCACGAACGCCCTTATAATCGGGTTCTTTCCGTGGGAAGAACCCGCCACCAGCCGCGGAATTCGGGACGTCTTGCCCCGGCGGTAGAGGCTCAGGAATCCTTTGTAAATGCCCGCGAGTGTCGTGCCGTTTGAAACGGGAACAGCCACGGCTGCAGGTGCATCGCGCAAATCATCGTAGATTTCATAGGCGACCTCACCATAGACCTTCAGTTGTAAGGCGGTGTTCGCTCCGCCGGGATTGGCGTCGTAGATTTCCTCGTTTTGAGCCCGCTCTCGAGAAGCCATCACAGCTGATTCATAATCTCCGGGAACATGGACGATCTCCGCGTTGAAATTCAACATCTCCTGAGCCCTCCTGGAGTGGAATCCCTCCGGGATGTAAATGATGCAGCGCAGTCCGGCCATGGAGGCGGCAAGGGCGACGGCAGCTCCATAATTGCCGCACGTGGCCACTGTAATGGCCTCAAAACCCCGTCGCATGGCGTCCATGGCCTGGGCAAAGGCGATACGGTCCTTCTGGGTCCCGGTAGGGTTTCCCCCTTCGAACTTGAGGTAGAGCTGCCTGAGGCCCACTTCCCTCTCGATATTTCGGGACCTTGAAAGGGTGGTGTCTCCGACTTCCGAGTCAAAAATGTCTTCGTAGGCCTCCAGACGATCCTCGAGGGGCTGGGTGATGTCCCCTGCGATCATCTTCTGTGTCTCGAGCTCCGGAGCGATAATGGGCGCCTGCGAACTCGCGTCGTCCAGCAAATGAAGCCTGGTTTCATGCTCTGTTTCGGAAAGCGACGCTTCTCCTCCGGAGGAAGGTTCTTCCACAGCAAGTGTACGATTCGATTTCTGGAATTTCTCGGTCATCGGATCTCCTCCAGCGGCCTATTCGGCTCCGTCAGGGGCGGGTTTCTCGAAATCACCCCTGTCCTCAAAAGGATTCGGCCCCGCGGTCTTTCGACAGTAAGGGCCGGCAGCTTAGCCGAACCGGTTGACCACGGATGATTCTTATTAATAAGTATAGGGTTGCCGCAAGCACAAATCAAGCTGGAAGTAGCAGCCCTGATCCGCCGTCAAGACATCATCTCCTCAGTTTCCAATCCGGTCCTGATGAATCAAGATCTGCAAAACCCGGGTTTCCGGGAATCAGCTGCAAAACGGTATGCCTTCCTCGTGTCGTTACCAAAGAATCCTTGAATTTTTGTCCTTGAAGGAACCCCGGGCGCTACTTTGGATAGTCGACCCAGTCCGGCACTTCTCTCGGCCGCCATTTCCTGCCGTAGATGAAGTTGTCGAGGTAGGGGAAGACCTGCCGGGCCAAGGGGGACCGGCGGATGAACCATCTCACGAATCGATGGAGAGGCCGGTCAGCTCTGCTGAATGGGCACACTCCCATGCAGACCGAGCAATCGGTTCCCACCTTGCCCCAGTAATCGAAACAGGTCTCCTCGTTGAGTTTCCATCTTTCGATGCCGTTAGAGAGCTTTTTCTCTCCGTGCGGGATGGATCTCGAAGGGCATGAATCAGCACATTTCAGACACCGCTCACAGAAACCTTCCACGCCGAGGTCCACCGGTTTATCGGGCACCAGCGGCAGATCGGTCGTGACCGCAAAAAGACGAACCCTGGGGCCGAACGGGTCGGTGATCAGGTAGCCCAGACGGCCGAGTTCCCCCAGGCCGGCGTCTACTGCCAGGGGAACCATGAGGAGGTCGTAGTGACGGTTATGATGGGCAGCGGCACGGTACCCCATGTCCCCGGCCCATCGGGCCAGCGCAGTGGTAATAAAGGCCCCTTTGGCATAGTTGTAGGAACTTTCGACCACCGTGGGCGTGTGCGGCCCCCCGTTCACGTTCCTTCTGTCCATCTCAGTCGCCACAACCACTGCAAAGGGAAGGGGAGGCGGGATTTCCGCGCCCCATTCCTCCCAGTTGTCGTAATAAATTTCTCCGCGATGGGAGTAGGTCCACATGGGGTGGACCCGGCATACCCCTACCAGGTCCGCTCCGAGACGCCTTGCGAATCCCTTGATAATCCGGGTGGCCTTTGCCGGATCCATTTCCGCGGGAGCGGAGCCTGGGGCCGGTTCAGCCAAGGCGTAGGGGCCGAGAAAGGCTGGAAGTTCGAAAGAGGCCCGGATCATCGACACATTGGGCCTATAGCTTTTGTCGATGGATCCCGGCCGGCCGAGAGGTCCTCCTTTCTCCCGCCGTTCGGCGTCCTTCACTTCTTTCTCGGGATGCAGTGCGTAATACCGTTTGTACACCTCAGATCCCGTGGGGAGACAACGGTTTCGAGCGAAGACGATATCACGTTCGTCAAAACGTTCGACTTCTTCGACCACGTACCCCTGAGAGCCTTTCATGGCGCGTGGATTGGGCCTCCAGCGTACGGCGCAGGCCAGACCGAAAAAGACCACGAAACCGAAGACCAGACCAACGAAAGGTCGCAGCGGGGGCAGGAGCACAATCACCGGCGCCGGCAGCAGGAGGAGAAGGGTCGCTGCCAAGCCCGCTTTCGGCGCGCGGGGTTCTCTCTCCTTCAAGGATTCCCAGGTGAAGAGGCCGGCTGCACAGATGAGAATAGTCTCAAAACTCAGCAGAATGACAGAAAGTGCCACATTGTCCTCCCTTAGGCCGCCGGTTCCGCTCGATCGGTCCAGGGACCCGGTGCAGGCGCCCGGAAGACGACCTTGACCTCTTATCCCTCAGGTTCGGGTTCCCCCAGGTAGACGAGCGTGTGGAAGATAATTCTTTTCCGGAGGAAGACTATAGAGAAATTCCCTTGGCCAGTCAAGGGCGAGGGCTGCCCGGGATCAGGGCATATTTCTTGCATTTCACGTATGGTCGACATATAGCCGGATAATTTTTGATAACCGAACCAGAGGAGGGAAAACATGGTAAAAAGAGTCTTAGGAATTCTCCTGCTCAGCTGGGTGGTCGGGCTGTCCGGGGCCAATGCAGCGGGCCTTGAATTTGCCGTTGGCGGGTGGCAGCAGGACCCCAACGGAACATTCGGCTACAAGGCCTTGAGTTCGGCAGACCTGATCAACATCGACAATGATCTCAACTATGACCGGAAAATCCGGCTCCAAGGACGCGCCAAAATCGAAACGCCGGCACTGCTTCCTAATATCTACGTGGTCGCGGCTCCATCAAAATTCGAAGCAACCGGTCGCAAAAGCGGGTCTTTTACATTCGGCGACCACACCTTCTCGAGCAATGTCGATTTCTATTCAAAACTCAGATTCGATCAGTATGACATCGGTTTGTATTACGGACTTCCATTTCTTAAAACCGTAACCGGAGACAGATTGAATATCGATCTGGGCATCAATGCCCGGGCATTCGACGTGGAAGCTCAAATCCGGCAGGCAGCATTCGACGAAAAACAGAGTGCAACCGTAGTCATTCCCCAGGTTTACGCCGCGATCCAGGTTGTCCCTATCGAGCGCCTGGCTTTCGAAGCCGAGTCCCGTGTCATGTCGTTCAGCGGCAATGCGATCTACAGCCTGATCGGACGTGTCCGCTTGAGGCTTTTCGGGCCGCTTTTTGTGGCCGGCGGATACCGCTACGACAAGATCGACATCGACGAGGAAGACGTTCGGGCAAATTTCGAGCTCAAGGGGCCATTTGCAGAGGTCGGTGTAAGGTTTTGATGAAGACGCATCAGTTGTCCCGTTCTCACCTGCTGGAAACCGGAAAACTCAGGGAGGGTTGCGCGCAGTCATCGAGCCCACAATCGAATCTGTACTTCGCCTGCCTGCGCATGTGCATTTTTTGTCCTCTGTGTGACTTTTAGTGTCGCTATTAAGCGAATGCACCAAGAGCAGGAAAGCACCGTGCGCTAGCGCCAATCATCTATGACATAAACATCCGGTCGATTGTATCCCGCCTCGTCGGGCCGTTCCATCGCTATCCCCAGGTTTTCAATAGCGAAGCCCCGCTTGAGCATCCTGACGTATGCATGCCGCCGGGCCGTATTGACGCCGGCCGTCAACCTGGACATCCCGCGTGCAGCGGCCAGGTGATCACAGGCCCTGATAAGACGATCAAAGGTTTCCCCTGCATCCGGCCCCGGCCGCACCGCCCCGAACTTGATGTAGCAGGTGTCCTCACCCGCTTCGGTACCGGGACCCAGATGGCAGACTGCCAGACCGTCTACCTCGCCTCCTTGCCCCAAGAACAACGTGTGCCCGAGGCTGTGCCCGTGCACTGCAGCGATTTCCTGAGTCAAATCAAGCCCTGTGAAGATCTGATCCGTGATTTGGAAGCAGGTATGGATAAGCCGTCTGCGCACATCTTCAGTAACATCGGCATACCGGACATATGCAGGATTGGTACCTCTCTCCTGTACGGCCCGGGACATGAGGACCGTGAGAAAGCGAGGCCAGAACCCGTATCCCTGGTACAACCCAACATGTTTTTGACTGGAAGCAAAGGTGAAGAGCCCCGTGTGCCTGCATCCCCGGTGATCAAAGGTCCCGAGAACAGGTCCGATCAGCAGTTTGGCAATGCCGCGGTTCCAGAGGTCCGGGAGAATAGTCAGAGGTCCCATAAACCCCACGGTTCCCCATCTGGTGCCCATATTGGTCCCCACCAGACGACCGTTCACCTCTGCGCCGAATGCGGTTGTGTGTTCCCCATAAAAGCGGGTGCTGACAAGCCGCCTGTCCGGGACGTGGTTCTGCGGGTCCGCTATGCCGAAGAATGTGCCGAAGGCAATGCGGAATATCCTTTCCGCATCCTCCAGGTCGTTCTCTCGCAACGGACGTATATGAATATCCAGTTTTCGGTACAACCCTATGATTCCTTGAGGGGTATCCCCAACAGCGCCTTTGCTAGCCTGATCTTCTTGTCCAGTTGACCCTCTCTGAAGATCATCACCCTCTGCGCCTGCGGGGACCCCGCACCATGCATCGACTCCACCAGAGCAGTCCCTCCGGTCATGGCCTCGATCAGCCGGGCAATTTTGACGCGGTGTTTTGTGGGAATTCCCTTTGTCCCTGAGAAATACTTCTCAACCAGATGGCCGATTTCCTCGCTTTCCAGGTCATACTGGCTGGGCAGCGTCGCGATAAACCCGCCTGCCAGATCAACGGCTAATCGGGCTACTTCAAAGTGAAACCGGGTGACATTCTGTTTGCAGACATTTGCCAACATGGTGTCCACCATATAGGCCCCCGAGGGAGTGGGACATCCTTCTGCGGCACAGGCAATGGAGGAGCTGTAAAGGGTCTCGCACAGATGGATCATTTCTGTGACCTTGTCTTTGACATGGGAGGCGCCGGCGGTTCCCTGGATCTGCGCCAGGTAGCTGACGGCCCCGGTCAGGACATCCATAAGGCCTGTCTTGCAGGCCCCGTAATTGGCGCGGTGGTGGGCGGCAAACCGGTAGACGAGGGTCCCCGTGAAATCCGTCTCGCCGTCCATAAACACCCTTTCCCTTGGAACAAACACATCTTCAAAGGCGATCACCGATTCCCCTCCCACGGCCCCGAAGGAAGGCTTGCCCACGTCAATCCGCTCCCGCCTGTCTCGCCGGTCATCGCTTGCCTGGCGGCCGAAGATCATGGTAACGCCAGGCGCGTCGACCGGTATGGCGCAGACTACGGCGTAGTCTCTGGACCGCTCGTCCATGGCGGCCGTGGGCATGACCAGGATTTCGTGTGAATTCACGGCCCCGGTCATATGGAGTTTCGCCCCCCGGATAATGAGCCCGTCATCCCTCCGCTCTACCACATGGACGTACTGGTCCGGATCAGGCTGGTCCGCAGGGCCCTTGGACCGATCGCCTTTCGGGTCTGTCATGGCCCCCACCACCATCAGGTTTTCATCCTGGATCCAGGTCAGCCATTTCTTGAAACGTTCCAGATAACCGGTCCCATGTTTCTCGTCGATCTCATAGGCTACGGAGTAGGTGGCGTTGATCCCGTCGTACCCCACACACCTCTGAAAGCAGGTCCCGGTCTTCTGTCCCAACACCCGCAGAAGCTTGACCTTCTTGAGCAGGTCTTCGATGTTCTGATGTACGTGGGTAAACCGGCTTATGGTCCTGCCGGTCAGGTGGGAGACGGCTGTGGCCAGGTCTTTATACTCTTTGTCATTAGCGAGAGCATAAGTCATGGCCGCGGCGCGCACATGGGGGGCCGTGGCCGGGTGACGGGTCACATCGCCGATTTTCTTGCCCTTGTAATAGATCGTTGGGTGTAGGTTCCTGAGACTTTCAATATATTCTGCTCCATTGACGAGTTTCATTGCTGCTCCTTGTAGCATTTTCCTGAAGGACTTCGTTAAGAGGACACGGCGCCTGATCCTTCATGGCGAGTAAATTTCTTGTGGCTTTCGACCGCAAACAGCAGGCTGGGTAAAGGTCGTTCTGTTCCGGATAAATATTTGAGATCTGGATATCGTGAGACTAGCTCTGCAATTTTCATAAACAGAGATGGGCGAAATTCATTAAAAACAAGGAAATGAGGACCTCCGAAAAACAACTTCACAATCCACACAACAGGAAGTTTCTTTTATCAGAAAACTATAGTGAACCTGCTGTTGTGGGTCAAGGGAAATCCTTCCAGGCCGGGGCGTAGCCATTTCCTATGGGCCGATCACTGGCCGGAGAGGCGAAGATCATCTCTCCACTTCACTCCCATTTAAAGTTAGCCGATCAGTGCGGACTCGACATGGCGGTTGCTGACGCAGATGAATTTGTGGGGAAGGGTAACTTCTTTCTTAAACCATTTGCCATCCTTTTTTGAGATCTCGATCATACTCACGTTCGTCAAAGGAAGAAACCGATCGTTGGATTTCTTCTTAAACAGGCCATAGAAGTCTCCCGCTATATCGTAGAATGAATTAGAAACCAGGACGGTGATTATATTGACTCTCTGGAGTTTCTCCCGGCTCATCTGCACCATTGTTGAAGCGCGCATCTTCTCTCTCTCGTCGCTGATGCCCGGATGGTCATCATAAAAATAGAATATTTCATCTAGCCGTATCTGAATTTTATCGTATTTCTTATACAAAGACGTTTCATCGAACATCAACCGGGCGTTGTACATTAGGATGGCATTCTCAAAGCATTTTTCATTGGGGTTCTTCCAATAGATATTGGCGCTGTTAAATAGATCCGTGGTCCTGAATGATTCGTTTGGAATATCGACCATCCCTGAATACTTTTTCCCCAGAGATGTCACGACTGCCACCTGTCTCTGCTCGGCCATAGCTTTGTCTCCCCACGGTATTGAATTATGTTATTTGAAATCCAAACCTTTCCGGTGCGTCGACCTGTTTCCCTACGTCTTATATCGAGAGTCAACAGCACTATTTAAAATATCGGCATTTTTTTGAGACAACATTAGTGATGTTCTGTCTTTTCATTGAAAGGTGCGAAGAGTCCAATACGATTGACACTCTCTCCGTGTCTTGGTACATGTTGCATACAAATGATCACTCCAGCCATATCGCCGGAGATGCTGCCGAAAAGGACTGAAGCATGACCCTTGATAAGAAAAAGTTGGCCGTCATCCATATCGTTGTAAAGGAACTCGGTCTCTCCGAGCAGGAGTACCGTGATAGATTGGAGGCTATCACGGGCGTGCGGTCCGCGAAGTATCTCGACGAACGCGGATTTCGTACGCTCATGAACTATTTTGCAAGGAGTAAGTACTACAGAATCAATCGAGACGGCCTTACTTTCCGGCAGAAGATGTACATCAGGAGCCTCAAGGAGCAGCTCCATTGGGAAGAGCCTCATTTTATGAATTTCCTGAGAAAATATCACAAAAAATCAGATATCAATACCTTCACCAGGAAGGAGGCCGCCAACGTCATTGAGTCCTTGAAGAATGTCCTGGAACATGAAAAGAGGAAAAGAGAAAGCTCTTCCGGCAGTCACTGAGAAAAAGTCCTATCCCGTATGCGCTCGCCTCGATTTCCGAGCGGCGAGGTACCCAGGAACCCCAATACTGTTACCGCTCCCCATTTTCCAGCTCGTGAACGATTTGATTAATCAGTTTTTCCATGGCAGGGGCGAGGAGGCGGGCTTCTGTTCCGCTCACCTGTATCTGCCGCGGGTTGCCGCCTCCTTTTCCGTTCAGAAGTTCGGAGAGGGTTGAAGTGAGCGACCCGAAATCCAGGGGTCCTTTTTCCGATTGGCCGAGGATCACCGTTGCCCGGTCGGTTTCTATCCCGAAAAGGCAGACCGTGTTGGGATTCGCGGTCATTTGCCGGCACAAGGCCTGTACCGACTTCACATCCCGATCGGTAAAAACATCATGGTCGAAAAATAGTTCGCCGATCTTCCTTGCCCGGGCAGACCGCTCGGCTGCTTCATAGACCAGCAACTGCTTTTCAAGTTTCTTGAGCCGCTTCTGCTGATCCAGCAGCCGGTCAATCCCGTTGATCAATTCCGATTCCGCAAAAGTGAGACGGCGTGACGCCGTTTCCAGGATTTCGGTCTTTTGCTGCATGGCTCTGAGCGTACGATGCCCGCAGAGAAAGGTTACGCGGGAACCGTCCCTGTATTTTTCGAACCGAACGATCTTGATCAGACCTATCTCACCTGTTGCTTTCACGTGGGTTCCGCAACAGGCAGACCAATCGTACTGATCGACCTCCACGATGCGTATGCTTCCCTCTACGGCAGGGGGCTTGCGCAGCGGAAATCGTGAGAGGGTTTCTTTCGCGGCTTCATGGACTCGTACCTGCAGGTTCTCAAATACCACACGGTTAGCCTCTTCTTCCACCTGTCGGACCTTTTCCCAGGTCAGCCCCGATGTGGCCAGGTCGATGGTGGTGACCTCTTCACTCAGGTGGAATCCTATGGTCTCCGCGCCCAGAACGTGAAAAAAGGCCTCTGAAAGCACATGCTGGCCCGTGTGCTGCTGCATGTGGTCGAAACGACGCGTCCAGTCAACCTTCCCCTGGACCTTGCCGGAAGGGATCTTTCCATCCACGACGTGAATGACGGCCTCATCTTCTTCGACCACGTCAATCACGCGTACACCCTGCAGGGTTCCGGTGTCGTGCGGCTGGCCGCCGCTGGTGGGGTAGAAAAATGTGCGGTCCAGGAACACACCTTGGTGGCCTTGAATAGTCTTCGTACCAATGACTTCTGCTTCGAACTCGGTTTGATACGCGTTTTGAGTATAGCCTCTATCGGTTTCCATCTTTCCATCCAATCTGCTGTTTTGTGAACTTCTGGTGGGCTTCCATGTTTTCGTTATGAAACCTGGGCCTCAGATTTCCCTCTACTATAGACCAGCTCATACACGTCCACAAACAGATTCTGGTCACCCGTGACTATCCAGCCCGGAAGTGATATATTTTTCTCCCCATCCCAAAACCTGGTACTGAGGGCGAATCAAAGATCCCGCTCCGCGGAGTCAGAGAACAGAGGCCATGCAGTGATACTCCCGCGAAGAATCCAGGAATCAGAATTCTGAATTGTCTGTATCGTTACCTATTGGTGGCGATAGTCCCTTCCAGAGGCAACTCAAAGCCGGGCCTTCTGGGCCAGGATCTTTGCTGAGCAAATGTGTGTTGCAGTTTGTGGTGCTTTGACGGTAAAATGCAAGTGAGCAAGAGGTAGGAGCGTTAAGTTGGCATTAAATCTGTTCTGAAATTCCGGCAAGTCCTGGTAAAAGACCAAGACTTGCGGCAAGAAAGGAGCGTCAAATGCAAGCCAATAGACTGGTACTCGTATTTATCGTGCTCTTGGTCGCGCTTGCTTCGACCACGGCGTATGCTTTCAGGTGTGGCAATAACCTTATAGAGGTCGGAGATTTCGAATACAAGGTATTGAGGTTTTGCGGCGAGCCCATGTCAAGGGATGTCGTCGGGTATCAAATTAACGAAAATGGGGATCGTGAAGCAAAAATCGAGCATTGGGTCTACGGCCCCAAGAACGGGAGGTACACTATTCTGATAATTGAAGGAGGTGTTGTAAGGAAGATCATATCGCAAATGGCCGATTGATCGGACCTGAGAGGTTGAAAATAATGGATGATTTATACGAGGAGCTGAGGCAACGATTGCTTAACTCGATCAATGGTTCGGATCTTCTGGCCGGACGTGTACAGGTAAAGGCCAGAGGTCTCACTGTTGAGGAGGCCATAGGAAATCCCGAGGCGGACGATTTTCCGCTGCAAAAGGGAAAAGAAAAGCTCATGCAGGCTGATTTTCGCGGTGCATTGGGCCAGGCATTTACCGACCGGTACGGGGATTTTGAAGGCACACTTGATGAAGTACTGGAAATGCGACTCAATAGCAACTACCGGCGGGCCATCTTCATTGCAACGTTGAATGCAGTGTTGCGCCACTTGAAACTGGTCGAAAAAACAGTGCATTGCCGCGATCAGGAACCCGCCCTGTGCGCCACTGAGTTATGCAGTCACTTAAGAATGGAATATGGGCGAATCAAGATTGCGCAGGTGGGATTCCAGCCCCGTATAGTAGAAGCGCTTGGCCCTGATTTCACCCTGAGGGTTGTTGATCTGGATCCGGACAACATCGGCATAACAAGATTCAACACCCCCATAGAAGGTCCCGGTGCTACAGAAGGGCTCATCAGCTGGGCCGACCTGCTTCTGGTGACCGGTACCACCCTGGTTAATGGAACCATCGATCAATTCATCAAAGACAAACCAACTTTCTTTTACGGCACAACCATTGCCGGAGCAGCCTATCTTATGGGTTGGAACCGGTTCTGTGCCTGCGGAAAATAGCGAACTGAGGAGCCTGGGCTTGTTTCAGTTCCGTCTCTCTCGATTGGCCCTGCTTCGGGGTTTACACGCTTGAGGCCCCTTCTTCCAAGGCACTCCTTGCAAAATATACAGCAGCGTGAGTGCATCATAGAGACACCCTCATGCATGGCGGAGAAAAATATGGGAGCAAGCGCGCGAGCCGGACCTCCCATCTGCCAAATCAGCGCCAAGGTGGTCGCATCTGAGCAGCAAAGCAGGGTGAACTCTAGATTCTGAATATCGGAAAACCGGAACATTCCATTCCTATCACAGGGCCTATCCTCCTTCCCAAGGATACCAAAGACTTATGATTGTCTGGGAGCTGCAGTTGCTCCACCTCCCCTGAAAAGCAGAACTCCGGGTTCTTGTGCCTTCCCTGCGTTTTCCAAATAAATATAGATATATCAATGTCTTGTCTTTGTGGCACAAGCATTGCGATATCCCTATCAGTCCCCATGCAGGACCAAGTCGGATCAATACCCGGCGGGCTGCGTGAATGTTGATGCCTTTGGATTGTAAGAAACCTCAAAGAATGCTGGAACCTGGGGGTATAAGAGTGATGGATGCTATGTGTGTACCTTACGATAAACAAAAAATTATCCGGTCCGCGGGTAAGAAGCTGCCCTATGACCTGCTTTTAAAGCTCATGATTTTTCCCGCTGTATCGTTGTTGGTCGTGATCGTGTATCTCATGACCGAGGATTACGAGAGCGCCTGGGATATGCTGCAGGAAGCGACTTCGGGTCAGATTTTGGTGTTCGCATCGAAGGTCCTTTTTGTGACCAGTCTTTCGGCTTTTGTCTGGCGCGTCATACTTATTTTGTTCTATTACCGGCCTGCTCAGGCTTGTAGCGATGAAGAACTTCCTGTCTGCACCGTGATCGTTCCTGCTTACAATGAAGGGAAGCAGGTGCTTGAGACGGTTCAGAGCATTGCCACGAGCGACTATCCGGCTGAGAAGCTTTCCATCATCGCGGTGGACGACGGGAGCACGGACGACACCTGGCATTGGATCGAAATGGCGGCCCGGGAATTTCCGGACCGGGTGCTTGCCCGCCGGCAACCCGTAAACAAGGGCAAACGTCAGGCGCTCCGGGAGGGTTTCCAACACGGAAGAGGGGATGTGTATGTGACCATCGACAGCGATTCGCTGGTTGAACCCCAAACCATCCGGAGGTTGGTAAGTCCTCTGGTTCGCGACCCGCGTGTGGGAGCGGTCGCCGGAAACGTCCGGGTGCTGAATCGGAACGAGGGTCTGATTCCTCGAATGCTCGAAGTCAGTTTCGCGTACAGCTTCGACTTTCTTCGTGCCAGCCAGAGTGCGGTGAATTCGGTGCTCTGCACGCCGGGGGCCCTGTCGGCGTATCGCAGGGATATTGTCCTCAATGTATTACCCCAGTGGCTGAACCAGAGATTCTGCGGCCGGCTTGCCAACATCGGCGAGGATCGGGCGATGACCAATCTGGTCCTGAAGAGCGGCTATCACGTGCACTATCAGCGCGATGCGATGGTGTTCACCAAGGTGCCCACGAAATATGCAAACCTGTGTCGGATGTTTCTCCGCTGGGCGAGGAGCAATGTGCGAGAAACGATTGTCATGTCGAGGTTCGCATTTCGCAGGTTCCGTGAGACCCCTGCCATGGGGGCGCGGATCAATCTCCTGCTCGGATGGCGAAACATGACCGTGGGACAGATCATGCTGATCTTTATGGCGGTACACTTCGTATCCATGCCGGTAGTGTTTGGGGTAAATCTCATGATCGGCGCTGTGATCGCATCCGTGACCCCGGGTCTTTTCTATGTGATCCGGTACCGGAGCGGGAATGCGGTCTGGGCGGCGGCTTACAGCTGTTTCTGGGTATTCGGCCTGTCCTGGATCGGCTTTTACGCCGTCCTTACTCCCCATAAAACGCGGTGGCTCACCCGTGGGCTTGTCAAGGACCGGGAGACTTATGAATCCCCCGCCGCGAACATGATCACGGGAGGCTTAGGACGCGCACCGGTAAAAGGTTATGGTATTCGACCGTGAGACAACAATTATGATTGCGACTTTGCCGGATCTTTGACGGGGGCGGTCCTTTTCCCAATGAGAGTCATCGTTCCAGGGTAAACAGCAGATCAGCCCCTCTCTCCAGGCCGGATTCGGTTTGGAGCGCCCAGTGCTTCGCGAACTGATAGCGGATACGCAGTTCATTGACGGTCTCTGCAAAGCCCACGCTGTAGCTCACGTAAAGATCGGGCAGCAGGTATTTGCCGAGCACGAGCGAGGACTGCTGGAGGGTGGCGCCGGACTCAATGCTGGCCTCCTCCAGGCCGAAAAGCCGGCCGATAGTGTCGGCCAGGAGGTTGCCGCCTTTGATCCCGAGGGAGGACGCCGCAGCCATCAGCAACTGTCCCTCTGATGTGGACGTGCTGCTCAGACCATGGCCGGTGAACAGGTAGGAGAGCGTTTCCGACTGGGACATGACCGGCGTGGAAAACAGCGTCAGCTGAGGGTTTTTCGCGGTGCCGGCAACCTGTACTCCGACGGTTATCACGCCGCCTGCGCTGGTTGTCGAACCAATCCGGCGTACCGCTCGTGCGTCGATCCCGGGGTCGTCGATCGGGCCGCCCGCGAACAGGAACTGTCCGCGTTCGATGGTCAGGTCCTGGCCGTAGGCGCGGTAGGTTCCGCTTTTAATTGACACTTGCCCTCGGCCGGTAGTCAATGTGCCGGGTCGGTCGATCACCTGCAGGTCGCCGGTCAGCAGGCCGGTAAGCCCGAAGCCCTTGAAATGGACTTTGTCGCCGAGAATCAGTCGAACCCGCGTCGATACCTGCCAGACAGGGGCGGCTTTTTCGGGTTTGCCACCGCTTACGATCACCACATCAGGAGACACACGCACGGTGCCGGCGGCCATTTGTTTGGGATGGATCTGGGCTTCGGGCACTCGTACCTCACCCTGCACGTCTATGTGCCCGGGTCGCGCGCTCAGCGTCAGATTGGGAGAGACCCACACGTGGGCGTCGCTCGTGTTGGCTGCCTCGAAATCCTTTCCTTCCAGGTGGAGTTCGCTCTGCCAGCTATCGACGCTGCCTATGTTGCCGGTGCCATTGATCTTCACTGTGCCTTTCCCTGAACGGGCTTGCCCAAGAAATTGCAGCTTGCCGTCGCGATCCACAGCAGCCGTCAGGGAAACCTGGCGGACTTTCACCCCCATCGGCAGGACGTCGAAGGCCCCGTTTTCGAGTTCGGCGCTGCCCTGCATCTGCGGTTTGGCCAGCGTGCCGTTCAGCTTCAGGTTCACATCGATGGCACCGGCGGGCTCGGCGATGCCTGCAGTCAGGTTTGCCAACAAGCCGAGCTTGTCAAAGTGGGCATGAACGCTTCCCTGAATGGGCTGCCGGCGCAGCGTCGGCTCGCCGGCGGCGAAGCCGGGCGCATGCAGGTCCACATGGATGCGGTCGGAGCCTCCAAGCTCGACAGCGCCGGTGACATCCAGGCCCTTGTCGTCGAGCCGGGCCTCCAGTTTGCCGCCTCCGTAGTCAACCGCAACCTCCTTGCCGTCCGAAGCCCGGTAGCGCAGCCTGCCGGGCGACAGCGACAGCGTCGCGAGGGCCTGCGGAGGCTTGCCCTCTGTTTGTGCGGCTTGGAGTTGGAAACCGGCATCACCATTGACATGAATATCCGACGGCAGGATTCCGGCCAGGTCGGCCAAAGGCAGGGCATGTGCTACCACCTTGGCGGTCCATCGGCGCCCTACAGCCTGGTCGACGTCGAAGCAGAACCGGCCCGGACCGCTTTGCCAGCAGGCATCTTTCACGCTGCGGTGCTGGGCGTCGACATGCAGAACCACCGGCTTCACCAGGGTCCACTCACCGATTCCTGTCAGGCGCACACGGGCCCGGCTCAGCCTGCCTGCCCAGCTCTCGTTTGCCAGGTGCCCGTCCACACCGATCTCCAGCAGACCGTCGGGGCCATGAGTGGTCAGGCTGAGTTGCTGCGTGCTGTTGTTCCCATCGGCCTTGAGGACTGCCGCGTCAAATCGGCGTCCGGATATTTTCAGTCCACCGGCCTGTACCAAGATGGCACCATGTTGGGTGGGGTCGAAACCTGCGTCGATGTCTGCTCTGGCCTCTTCCAGGCGCAGCGGCCCTCCTGCGATATGTGCGCCGCTGAGCTTCGCCGTGAAGCGCGGCGCGCTGCGTGGCCCGGTCACCGTCCCGCTTCCGGACAAGCTCCCCTGCCAGCTGGGAATGAGCATGTCCAGTTGAGGTGCGTCCATGCTCCAGTTCAGACTCACCTGGCGGCCTACCTTTCCCCGGGCGTTGAGCCGGGCCTTGCCCGATTCGAGCTGCAGGTGCCGCACGTCCACCGCCTTTCCGGCCGCCTGGATTTCGGCCCCTCCTTTCAGCGCGTACCCTCGCAGTTTGCCGCCGAGGCTTGAAAGTGCAACTTCGCCATGAGGACCGTCCGGCTCGATACGCCCGCTGGTCTTGAGATGCGCCGCCACCCGTCCCGGCCAGCCCGGCCACTGGGCGGCCGGGTCCATATCCCTGGCGGTGACGTCCAGGCTCCAGGTGAGCTTGGGTTTCCAGCCGAGCATGCCGGTGCCGTCAAGGCTCCCTTTGAGCAGATTCCCGTGCAGTCTCTCGATCTTCAAGTGCTTTTCATCGCCTTGGCCCTGGATCTTCCACTGTCCGGCCGGTATGCCTTTGCCGCTCAAGCGTGCATCCACACCCAGTTGGTAGCCGGCCGGCGTGCCTTTCAGATCCGCACGGCCCGTGGCGCTGGCAAACGCCGGGGTGCCGTATAAAGGCCAACCTGCCTTCTGCCAGCTGACGTGGAGATCAAAACCGCGGTCAGCCTCCGTCAGCCGGCCGGTCACGTTCAGCGCTGCTCCCTGCTCGGGGAGGCTGACTGCCAGCCGGGTGATATTGATGATTCCTGCGGGTTGGCGGGACAGCTCTGCAGAGAGTGTCAACGGATAGGGGCCTTGTGCTCCGGCAAAGGAATATCCTCGCAGCCTGCCGCCCAGCCCCGAAAGCACCACTTCGCCATGAGGACCGTCGGGTTCGATACGCCCCCTGGTCTCGATGTGTGCAGTCACCCGTCCCGGCCAGTCGGGCCACTGAACGGCCGGATCCATGTCCCTGGCGGTGACGTCCAGGCTCCAGGTGAGCTTGGGCTCCCACGCGAGCATGCCGGAACTGTCGAGGCTTCCGTTGAGCAGATCCGCGTGCAGTCTCTCGATCTTCAAGTGCTTTTCATCGCCCAGACCCTGGATCTGCCATTTTCCCCCCGGTATGCCTTTGCCGCCCAGAGCCGTATCGGCAACTACCCGGTAGCCGGTCGGCGTGCCTTTCAGGTCCGCCCGGCCTTCAGCGCTGGCAAACGCCGGCGTGCCGTGTAGCGGCCAGGCCACCTGCTGCCAGCTGGCGTGGAGATCAAAGCCGCGGTCAGCCTCCGTCAGTTCGCCGGTCACGTTCAGCGCTGCTCCCTGCTCGGGGAGGCTGACTGCCAGCCGGGTGATATTGATGATTCCTGCGGGTTGGCGGGACAGCTCTGCAGAGAGTGTCAAAGGATAGGGCTTTTGCGCTCCGGCGTCGGTGGACAGGGTGCCGTCAATGGCACACCCAGTGAGCGTACCTTGTCCGTGCAGCTTGGCTGCCAGCGTGCCGGGTCCCCAAGCGGGGGCGATCTTTTGGAGCCGGAACGGCGGGGCAATGAGTGCGAGCTGCCAGTGCGGTGCTTTCAGCGGTTCTTCGATCTTCACTTTGAGATGAACCGGGGTAGGTTGGGCCAGTTCCTGATCGATATTGAGCAGGCTCCAGTTGCCCTTCACGGTCCCCTTGCCGGACGCTGGCGGCATTCCCGCCGGTTCGGCATGCCAGGCAAAATCCAAGGAGGTCTGCACCTCCGGCGCCAGACCCACCGTACCGCTCAGATGGGCGGAGGCATTCGGGAGGGTGACTGCCAGGATACCGATGTTGAGATGGTCCCCGCCCAGAGTGCCTTTCAAATCCAGCTGCCTGATGTCAATGGGTTTGGAGCCCGGGCGCACCAAGCTGACATTCTGCAGGCGCCCGTCCACCAATTGCATGGCGAAAGGAGGAGCCGTTAGAGGCGCAGGAGAGGCCGTGGACGAAGACGCCGCAGGGGCCGCCAGGGTGAGTTGGCCGCCGTTCACGTGCAGTAAATCGATACGCAGGGTGCCTCCTGTCAGGGCCAGGGGCGACCAGTCCAGACGCACCTTGTGGAGCATCAGCGCAGTGCCGTCATGATGGTAGTCCACTCCATACAGCGTCAAAGACCCCGCCAGCCGACCCTCCGCGCGGGCGATGTGCAGCGTTCCGGACATCTGGTGCGCAACCAGCATCAGGCTCCAGCGCAAGCCCGCCTGGGTACCCAGCAGCACCCAGCCGCCTGCTGCCAGAAGAAGCAGCAGGGCAGCGGGAACGCCGATCAGCCAGAGGATACGTTTCTTCATAGGTCTGGACCGATGCTGATATGAAGCCGCAGGGGATGACCTGGCCTGCTCAGCGCCGTCGCCACGTCCACCCGCACCATGCCCACCGGCGAGCGCCAGCGCAAGCCGACGCCGGCACCGCGGTATAAATGAGGGGTGAACGTGTCGAAGGCGTTGCCGACGTCGTAGAACACGGCCGCGCCCCACTTTCCAACGATAGTGCGCTCGTATTCCAAACTGCCGACCAACAAATACTGTCCGCCCACGACGGCACCGGAGGCGTCGGTGGGGCCCAGGTCGTTGTAGGCGTACCCTCGCACGCTGGTATCTCCGCCGGCGAAGAAGCGCAGGGAGGTAGGCAGCGAGGAAAGCTGAGAGACATGAACCGCACCGAACTCGCCCCGGGCGATGAGACGGTTTTCAGTTCCGATCGAGCGGATGATCTTCGCACTGAGATCGCCGCGCACAAGGCTGGTATCCGAGGCCAGTCCCTTCATAGCGCCGCGCAGATCCAGGGTGACCCGGCTTCCGCGATGGGTGTAGATACGATTGTCCGCATCGATTCTCGTCCAGTTGGCGCCGGGAATGAGCAGGGAACTCACTCCCGAGGTTTCTCCTACGGTGAAGTCCTCGTTCTGGTAGTTCAAAGACAGGGTACGCTGGATGGTTCCTTGGGTTGTCAGCCTGCTCACGCCGATCAACCGAGTCCTGCTCACCTGATTGTTGACTGTCTCGTTGTGCACGGTGGCAGTGATGTCCATCCGATCGGTGGCTGGATGGGACGTCGGGATGATGTAGTCCACGCCGAGTTCCTGGTAGATACGTGACAGGCGGTACTGGGCCTTCATCTTTTGTCCGAAGCGGTTGATACGCCGGTATTCCCAGCCGACGCTGCCGCGTGGGCCGGTGTCCGTTCCGTAGCCCACACCGGCACTGTACTTCTGGGGTTTGCTCGGTTCCAGCTTGACATCGATGGGGACTTCCTTGCCCACGGTCTTGTCACGCCGGGGCTCGATGTCCACCCGTTTGAAATACTCGCTGTTCTGCAGGGCCTGCTGCAGGGCAAGCAGCTGGGCCCTGGAGTAATAGTCGCCCGGAGCGAACGGCACGTATTTGTGAAGAAACTGGGGGCTCAGATCAGAACCGGAAAAGCTGACCGGCCCGAACCGGTAGCGAGGACCGGTCGCCAGCGTCAGCGCCACCTCGGCCTGGTAGGTCTCCAGGTTCAACCGCAATCGATGGTCCGAGTATTGGGCATCCAGATACCCCAGGGCCAGTGCCTGTTGCCGGAGCTCGCCTTTTGCCTGTTCGTATCGGGGCTGATCCAGCGGATCACCCTTGTGGATTGGAAAGTTCTTGACGGCCTGATCGAGGGTCGGGTTGCTGTGCCCGGGGCCGGTGAGCTGCAGGGTCACCGCGGTGACGGGTATGGGCGCACCGGGCCGGATGTGGTAAGTGGCCACCCATTCCTGCGGACCGGGTTTGAGGTCCGTCTCTACCTGGGCGCGGTAATAGCCGAATGGTTCGAGCGCCCGACGGATCTGGTCCGGCGCCTGGGCATCGAGATAGCGGATGCGGGCCGCCGTGAGATTTTCCTGTCCCTGGGCTTGGGCGATGGCCAGCACAGCCAGTACATTGGCCTTGGATTTGTCCGATACACCCTTGATCTCTACCTTGACCGATGCACCGTAGGCCGGCGCGGCGGCCAACAGAACCACCAGGAACATCCATCTGCACAGCCTGCGCATCAAGCCTCCAATTCACGTCCACAGATCACCGCCAATAGACATCCGCTGTTACCACTCGTGCAGGCCGTCGGGAGCATCGTGCACAAGCAAATAAACGGGAAAGCCCCGCCTTTTTCATCTTATCATAATCATAAGAATAGGGCTCTGCAAGATATTCCATGACAACCGGAATCGCGAAATCCTCATCGAACGGCTAACCCCTGCCTGAGATCAGGTTTACACAGGGATGCCTCAAAGGAGTGCGTTCGAAAAGGGTCGCCTAATGGTACTGTGACCCGCAAAGAGTAAAGATTCTGGGTCCAGAAAAGCGTGCTGCGAGAAGCACCTGATGCCTCCCGCTCTGCGGGAGGAGATCCACTGCCGATTATGAGGGGAGTATGACGGCATGGTATTCAAGTCGGGTGCTCGATTACGGCTTGTGCACCATATCGCAAAAGGCTTTCACTGCAGCGTAGGCAGTGGCGACGGCGAGGCCGGAGCCGCATTTCATCCGCATCCAGTCCTGATGAGCCAGGATGGAACCTGCAGCAAAAAGGGTCTCAAAAGCGGGATGACCTGAGCCGTCCAGGGGACGCAGCAACTCATCCGTCGTCAGGCCGGCCTGGTTGATCGGGTGCCCCCGGAGGTCGAAGAGGTCCTGCCGGTGCCAGGCGTTCCTGTCCACGGGTTGGAATACGGGCAGATCAAACAGGGGCTCCCTGATTCCCTTCCTGCCGGCGAAAAGGCCGCCTCCCATAAACCGACCGGCGGCCAGAATAACTCCCCGGCTCTGGACAACCGTCGGGGTGCCTTTTGTATCCAGATGCAGCAGAAAGTCACCTTTTCCGCTGCGGCCGACCGTCACCACCTGCTCCTGGTACAATTGGTGAATTCCCCTGGACCGAAGGCCCGTTTCGAAAGCCTCTCTGAGGCGCAGTCCGGGAACGGACGGAGGAATGGAGGGGATTTCAAACAAGGAAACGCCCATTTCCTTTTCCAGTTCCGATATCATTTCGCGAGCATGGAGCACCCCCAGAATGGGAGGCAGACCCACCACTCGTGCATCCCGGATATGAGGTCGAAGGCTCCGAACGAACATGTTCCTGGATTTCGGTGCCTCAAGGATTCTTGCTGTAATTTCACCGGCAAAGAACTCCTTTCCCTCCTCGTTCCCCGGGAGGCAGACACGAGCGGCCCTCAGCTCCCGCCACTTGTCCTGCAATGTGGCCACAATGCGGCGGGCGCTGAAATCCTTGAGCCCCCAGAAATCGACGATTAGGCCTTTGGACCGTTTTTCCAGGCCCAGGACCCCGTTCCACATGGTTTCCGGTACGCAATAGGTGTTCTTTACCGTTCCCAGGGGTGTCACCATCCCGGAATTTTGCTCCACACGTCGACGATAAGGGAGACCTGCATCGTCCAGAAAAGGAAGCAGTTCGGCAAATGCCGATAGAATGTCTTCCTTCTTCAATCCGGCATAGGGATGCTGTGGGAGATCCCTGGTCAGGGCATCCATCGCAGCCCAGGGATCGCGCCATGATTTCTTCTCACGGACCGGGTGCACGCCCATGAGGTCCAGAAGCCCGCTCGCCAGAAGGATGCCTTTCGGACGTCCGATCTGGACCACCGAACAACCGCGGTTTGCGGCAAAGAGGGCGGAGGCCATGCCGGCCATACCGGTCCCTATCACGGCCAGTTCACATGTTATGTTTTTGGATTGGGACATGGGAGTTGAGTCTTTTTCCTGTTTTCCGGCATCACTACAGCTCCAGTCCGAGCAGCCCGCAATGCAGGGCTTCCAGGAACTCGGCGCGAGCCAGTTGTCCGTTCCAGAGTATGGGGCGCTGCCCCTTCCAGCGCTCGTTGAGAAACTCCCTGAGATGCCCCATTCCTCGCTCAGGAGAGAGTTCGCCCTTTTCAAGCATATGGGCATCGGTTCTTATGCTGCAGAATGTCCCCTGGCAGGACCCCTTGCCAAGCCTGCTGCGAAGGGCAACTGATTCAAAACTCGGTGATCCTCCCTGTTGGAGGATAGACGCCGTGATGCTGTCCACAACACTTTTCGGCACCATTTCGCACTCGCAGAGCAGGACGTCCTTGGGGTCGTGCATTTTCATATAGGCTTTTGGAGCAGAGTCCGGATAAGACCATCCGCAGGTCTCTGTTGCGGGAAGGGGCACGGTTCGGGTCAGACAGGGGGTAGAGATCCCCAGTTTACGACAAACCAGGTCGGCGGCTTTTTCAGCCATGAGCCGGTAGGTGGTCAGCTTTCCGCCCGTAATGGTGATGAAATTTTTTACACCGTCCCTTTCGTGGTCAAAGACGGTGAAGCCCCGGCTCACGGACCTGTCGTCTTCCCCGCTTTCCATCCGAGCCAAGGGCCTGACTCCGGCGTAGGCTCTGATGTACCGGGCACTTTCCAAAACCGGGACCATTGCTGACCCTTGCTCTACAATACGGTCCACTTCGTCCACAGTCGGACGGATCACATCCAGGGTCGGGATCCGGACGGATGTGGTGCCCAAAATGGAAACGGTTCCGCCGGGAACCAGGATGTCGGCGTCGGACGCCCGGCGCAGTCGATTTATGACCCGTTCCGTGAGCCTGTGGGATGTGACAAGAAGAGTGCCCTTGGAATAGAGCATGCGCATAGGGATACGGGCAAGGGCGGCAATACCGCCCGCCCACGGGCCGGCGGCGTTTACCACGACATCGGCGGTCACCTGCCTTTCCCTGTTGGACTGCCTGTCCAGAAGATGAACATTATGTATGCTGTTTTGCTTCAGATCGAATTGCGTCGCCTGGGTATACCGCAAAAGGATGGCGCCGAGGTTCCGGGCATGGGCCGCGTTTTCCAGGGACAACCGGAAGGGATCGATCGAGGCGTCTTTCAGGGCAAACGCCGCGATCACGCGGTCTGAGAGGACCGGTTCCCTGTCCCGGGCTTCTTTGGGGGTAAGTTCCTGAAAGGAGATTGCGCATTGGGCGCACCACAGGGGGAACTTCGAGATATATGCCTCATCATCACCTTCCACGGCAACAAAAAGGCCTCCGGTCTTTTCGATGCACTGGGGCGCGAGGCGCTTGAGAAGGTCACCCTCTTCCCGGCATTCTACGGCCGATACTTGATCATGGGAGACGTAGCGGCCGCCGCTGTGCAGCAGGCCGTGGTTCCTGCCGGATGCCCCGGCATTAAGATCATCCTTTTCAGCCAGGATGCATCGGATGCCCCGCAGGGCCAGGTCCCGGGCAAGGCCGGTCCCTGTAGCTCCGCCGCCTATGATCAGGACCTGGGTGTCCAAAGAAGATCTATTCCCGCCCTCCATAACCTTTTCTTCCGTCAACGGCGATTTCAAATTTCCAACTCACAAAGACATCTCACGTGAGGACTTGTCTATGCTTCAGCAATTGCTGCAGCTCCCTCCTGATGGGGGCTTCGATCTCCGGTTGCTGGTAGGATTCCAGGCGGCGCTTCCAAGCTGCAGTGGCCCGTGCCTCAAACGAGATGCCGGTCCTTTTCCATTTGTCCCAGCCTGAGCGGTCGGACAGCGGGGGATAATAATGCTCGCTGCGGAAACAGGACAGGGTGGAAGGGTCCATCATGAAATCCTCGCCCGGGCCTTTCTCCCCGATGATTTCGACCGCGTCCGCAGGCGATGCATTGAGCCCTTTCATCAGGCGGAGAATCCGTTCCCGGATTTCCTCGTCCATCATCCATTTTTCGTAACTGATCGTTGCGAACGATTCCATGACACCGATGCCTTGGAGCACCAGGTCCACATGGTTGATTTCCGTGAACAGGAGATTGAAAGTGGATTCGATGCCGGCCTGGGCATCCACCACCTTGGCATCCGTCAGTCCTCCTCCTGTGCGGCACGGAACTCCCACCAACCGGGCCAGTTGGACGGCCGCCGTCGAGATCAGGACGTATTCGGGCGCACCGATGGCCAGCCCCATGGTGTGCATGTCGGCCATGGAAGAGGTATTGCCGTAGATGACCGGAGCGCCGGGGTGGACCATCTGGGACCAGATAATCCCCGTCAGGATTTCCGCGTGATTCTGGAGCACGGTTTCCCTGAGACGGATAGGGGAGGTAAAACCGGCCATGGAGCATGAAGTGATGATGCACGGCTGATCTTTCTCCGCAAACACCCTGATGGACTCCAGTGTATTGTCATCCCAGGCCATGGGGGAGAGGCAATCTGCCACCCCAAGTGCAAAGTGGTCGTACTGCGCCCCCGTGGCAATGCGGGCCATCTCGATGGTGTCCGCCGCGATCCGGGCATCCCCGGTCAGGGCGAATAAGGGCTTGTCGCTCAATTCGATGGCGTGAAGCATCTGGAGGTAGAGGGCGGCGCGGGGGGGAACATCGGTCGGGTACACCATGCCGGCGGCCGAGAGCTGTACATGCGGGCTTGTGTGGGCAAGCTTCAGGAAGTTTTGAACGTCCACCATACAGGCCGGACGTCGGCCGTTTTCGGCATCACTCACCTTGACCACGCCCGCGGCGGGTCCGTAGACCGGAGGGAAATGCTTTCCCACCTGGACGCTGCGTTCCGGGTTCCGGGCGCCGACCGAAAAAGATTCCTTCACCGTCTTCAGAGCTTCCTCGGACAGCGAAACGGGAATGCGGACCCGATCATTCTCTACCCGGGCGCCGTGATCCGCAAATCGCTGTCGCGCTGCTTCGCCGAGCAGCCGAATACCGTGGCGTTCGAGCAGTTCCAGGGCCTGCTGGTGAAGGCGTTCCAGATCGCTTTCGATGAGGGCCGCAGCGCGGATTTCCATGTCGGGCGCTCCTTGCTTCTGATATTCAACGGAAATTAGCGTATATCAGGGACCACAGTGAAATACAACGACAATTCGTCTTTATTGTGCATTCCCAAACTTGGTCATGGGTGTCATGTCAGAGATTAAAGGCTATGCCGTGATATTCTGACGAAGAATCCAGGAGTCAGAATTCAGAATCCAGAATAAAGGTTTCGCTATTGCTCAAGCAATAGTATAAAACTGTTGGAGCAAAGCGACTTCAAGATTCTCCTGGCTCCTGGCTCCTGTATCCTGACTTCTGAATTCTCTGTATGGTCACCTATCGGCGGCTATAGCCCCTTCCAGGGGCGGCCCAAAGCCGGACCCTCCGGACTCGGATCTCCGCATCTTTGAGCTGCTGCACATTTTACTTTTCTCTTTTTCAGCGGTATGCTAGAAGCTCTCGGCAATCGATGGAATCGCTCGTGCAGGTGCCGGATTCCCCCATGAACAGGCGGACCGGCTCCACCCGAAGGCCGGGCCCAGGATGGTTCGGGGAGCGAACGGCGCCCTGCATCCGGGAGGCCGCGAATACCGGCGGAATCGAGTACGGAAGGCAGAGACGGAGGTCTCACGAATGATCTGTACGCATGGCAGGAGCATGACGAGTGCTCATTATCAACGAATGGGGGAGGCCGAGTGCCGCGGCATTCACCTGGCATCGCTCGAGGTGCTGGAGCGGGTCGGCGTCGACGTGCATGACGAAAAGGCGATAGAGATCCTCGCAGGGGCGGGTGCTCGTGTCGAAGGTATTCGGGTGCGCATCCCGGAGTACATGGTGGAGGAGGCCCTCCGGCGTGTGCCCCGACGAATGACCCTGTACGACCGCAGGGGGGACCGGACGGCGATTCGGGCGTGCGATTACAACACTCACTTCGGCGGGGGCTCGGACTGCCTGAACGTGCTGGACCATGTGACCGGACAGCGCCGCGAGCCGGCACTCTCTGATGTGGCGGCGGCGGCTCGGATGATGGATGCCCTGCCGGAGTTGGATTTTGTCATGAGCCTGTTTCTGCCCAAGGACGTGGACCAGCAGATCTACGACCGCTATCAGATGCAGGTGATGCTCAACAACACGGTGAAGCCCATTGTCTACGTGGCGCCCGACTTCGAAGGCTGCAAGGCGGCGGTGGAAATGTGCGAGGCGGTGGCCGGAAGTGCCGAGGCGTTTCGGAAAAAGCCGTTTGCGGCCTGCTACATCAACGTGACGTCCGGACTCGTGGCCAACGCCGAGGCGCTTCAAAAGTGCATGTATCTGGCGGAAAAGGGGCTGCCCATGACCTACATTCCGCTGAACGCGGGCGGGGTGAATTCGCCGTCCACCACGGCAGGCTGCATGGCGACCATGAACGCGGGAATTTTACTGGGGATCGTGCTCTCCCAGCTGGTGGGCCCCGGGACGCCCGTGGCGGTTCCGGGCTGGAACGGCGGGCCGTACAATCTGAAGACCATGGTGGGAAACTACGTACTTGCCGACGAGCAGGGGGTGCCGACCTCCATGGGAAAGTACTACGAGCTGCCGGTGTTCGGCCTGGGAGGTTCAACGGATGCGAAGGTTCTGGACCAGCAGTGCGGTTTCGAGACGACTTTGAGTCTGATGACGGCGCTCCTGCACGGGGCGAACATTGTCCACGACGTGGGATTCATGGACTCGGGACTCCAGGGATCTTTGCAGCTCCTGGTGATGGCCAACGAATTTATAGGCTTCCTGCGCGCGGCCACGCGGGGCGTCGAGGTGAGCGAAGAGACGCTGGCTCTGGACGTGGTCGAGGAACTGGGTCCAACCGGCAATTATCTCCAGCATCCCCACACCATGCGCCATTTGCGGGAGCCGTTTTACTCGACCCTGATGGACAAGGGCGGATATGCCCAGTGGGATAAACGCGGCAGAAAGACCATGGAGCAGTTGGCGGCGGAGAAGGTGGACAGGATCCTGGAAAGCCACGAAGTGGAGCCCCTGCCGGCGGAGGTGCAGCAGGACATCGCCGGGATAGTTGCGAGAGAGCAGAACTGGACCAATTCCAGGAAGAAGCGGTGATAAGAGGAGCGGAAAAGGGCGTCTGATCCTTTTCTGAAGACAACTGAACCAGACGACATCACTTGGGCTCCGGGGCCGAGTCGGGTAGTAATTTCGTTCGGTTCCGGCCTGGAAGGATGTTGACAGGAGATGGTCATGGACTGGAAGAAACCTTTTTTCATGCGCGCCCCGTGGGTCTACGATCCGGAGGCGAAAAAACCCGAAGCGAGAGATGCCCACCTGGGATTCGAAACCCGTTCCCTTCACACCGGGTTCGATCCGGCTGCTACGCGTGAGCCTTTCCGTTCCTTTGTGCCTCCCATCGTGCAGTCGATGACGTTTCCCTACGAGACCTTTGACACCATCCCGTGTCCCGTCTACGGTCGCACCAGGACGCCGACCAATACGATTCTCGAAGACCGGCTTGCGGCGCTGGAAGGCGGCGAGGCCTGCGTGACTGCGGGGTCCGGGTCCCAGGCCCTGTTCAACCTGATTTTCACCATCGCCCGCCCGGGCGATAATGTTGTGACGTCCCTGCATATTTTCGGTGAGGGATACAAGCAGGCTGCCACGATTTTTCCCGAGCGCTGTCATGTGGTCTTTCGTTTCGTTGAAGATCCCGGAGACCCGTCCTCATGGGACGCGCTTATCGACGAACGGACCAAGCTCGTCTGGGTCGAGACCCCCAGCAACCCCTGCCTCTTCGTCACGGATATCCGGGCCGTGGCAGACGCGGCCCACGCCAAAGGGGCGCCCCTGATGGTGGACAATACCACCGCCACCGCAGCCCTGCAGCGCCCCATGGAATTGGGCGCGGATATCGTGCTCCTGTCCCTCACCAAGTTTCTGTCCGGAAACGCCACGGTTATCGGGGGCGCTATCGTCGGGCCCGAGCCCCTCGTGGAAGACATTCGCTGGAACACCACCGAGTTCCTGGGGTCCGTCGTGTCGCCCCTGGAGGCGTTCCTGGTGCTCCAGTACCTGGAAACCCTTTCCATGCGTATGCGGCGTCACAGCGACAACGCCCTCGAGGTGGCCGGGTTCCTTGCGGCCCACCCCAAAATCAGCCACGTGAATTATTCGGGGCTCCGCGATCACCCGCAGCATGAACTGGCCTGCCGCCAGATGAGCGGACACGGGGGACTTCTGTCTTTCGTAGCCCCGAGCGGCATTCCGGGCGCTGCCAGGCTGATGAACAGTCTGCGGCTGATCGTACACGCGGTCACCTTCGGTACCAGCCGCACCATCTGCATGCACCCGCCGACCATCACCCACGAGCACATGAGCCCGGAAGAGCGGGCTGCGGCGGGCATCCACGACGGGTTGATCCGGCTCTCGGTGGGCCTGGAAAACCCGGAGGACCTCATCTCCGACCTGGACCAGGCACTGGTGAGCCTCTGAGCCCAAAGGGACACAAACAACCCTTATCTATGCAGCTCATTTATGGCAGCAACACCCATGCGTTCCAGAGAATACGGTTTTTTCACGTACTGTGCAGCCCCAAGGCTCTGCGCCTCTTTGACACGCTCTGTCTCAGAAAACCTGGTCCTGTGGGCAGGTCAGAGACCAAAGGCTATGCCGCACCGGATAGCTTATTCAGAACCCGAGGTAGGATAATAAGGAGGTCAGATGAAGAAATTAATCATGATTATGATGGTATCGCTGGTTTTCCTCCCGATAAATGTCGCGGCAGAGGAAGGAAAGTCTATTTTCAACTCCCATCACTGTGGAATATGCCACAAGTTGGACAAAGGCACGGGCACCCCGTCTCTGAAAGAGATTGCCCAAGGGTACCAGGGAAAGGAAGAACGATTAATAGGCTTCCTTAACGGCGAGTCGGAGCCCATCATAAGACCTGGAAAAGGAGCGGTGATGAAAACATACATTAAAAAAACCAGGGCCCTGTCCGACAGCGATCGAAAAGCCCTGGCCGATTACCTGATGAACTCGCAAAAAGCCGCCAAGTAGGACGGCACCGGAAGAAAGCGCCGGGAGGCAAATCAGCCCGCGAAATCCAATTCTACTCCCGTCGATTGCCTGTGAAAAATGCGGGCTAGCCCCAACACTGTCTACTTAAGCCTCGACCGGGAGAAATCCTCCCTCGCCCCCCTTTTATTATTGTGCCAAATGGGGTTGGGGGGATTTGCCCGAGCTGGGCATGCCTTCTCGGGCCTTAAGTGAACAGTATTGGGGCTAACCCTCCGGCAACAAATCCCCCGGCAGGAGGGGCCTTTCTATAATGTTGAATTCAACCTTGAGTTCCTCCCCGTTTCGAAATATCTCCAGCCGCACTTTATCTCCGATCTTCAAGGACTGCACAAACTTCTCCAACTTCTCATCACTGTAAAGTGCCACCCCGTTGGCGGTGGTGATAATATCACCTCCGAACAGGTACTCATCTCCGGCAACTTTTATCGGTAACCAGCCCCCGCGCAATCCGGCCTTCTCTGCAGGGCTTCCAGGAACTACCGTTTCGACAAGAAACCCATCAACAAACGGCAGATTGAACAATTCCCCCAGTTCGCTCGCCTTGATCAGGCTGCCGGTAATGCCCAGCCACGGACGAATAATCCGCCCGTTCGTGATCAATTGTGGGAGGACCCTCTTGGCAACATTGATAGGAATGGCAAAGGCAATATTTTCAGCCTCAGCCAATATTGAACTGTTTATCCCGACCACTTTTCCGCAGCGATCCAGGAGCGGCCCTCCGGAATTGCCCGGATTGACAGCCGCGTCAGTTTGAATAAGCGGGAGCATTCGACTCATGGGGGAAACGGGCAGAATGCGGTTTATGCCCGAGACCACGCCGCGGGTAAGAGTCTGTTCAAGCCCGAATGGATTTCCTATGGCTATGACCTCTTCCCCGACCCGCAATGCGTCCGAGTCACCCAGTTGCGCCACGGGGAGGCCCTTGGAGGGGACCGGAATCTTCAGAACAGCAAGATCCAGGATTGGATCCGCCCCCAGAAATTTACCCCGTACCGTATCACCGTCGTCCAGCGTTACCATAATTCCCCGCCGTCCGAAAACCACGTGTGAATTGGTCAGCACGATCCCTTCAGCACTGACGATCACACCCGATCCCGCGGAAATGCTGAATCTTTTTTTGGCGCTGAATGGATTGACCGTAACCGCCGAGATGGACACAACTGACGGAGAAGCCTGGCGAAAGAGTTCCGGGATCGGTGTAGTGCAGTCAGATCTTGCCTTCGCTATTGTCGAACATGCGATCGCCGAAGCAGCCACAAAGGTTATGAAAGGCCATCTTTTCATTCTCCTCACCTTACCTTCCTGATGACACGGCCTGTCTTTTGAAAACCGGGTGGGTTTCTTTCCGCCCGGATGTGAATGTTGATATCATATGCGTATTTCGTGGCGCCGGTACTGGCGATAACCCAGCTCGATACCGAAGGAAAGGAACAGCATCCCGGCAAGAACCCAGAGGTGTGTGGGAGAGGTCGTGGCGGTCTGCCAGATCAGGGCGGCCAGGGCGATGGCACACGCGACCACTCCTGCCGCGGAGATCCATTTCCGGCTCCTGGTGCTATCAGCCAGCTTTACGTTCGCGGCGTTGACCGTCCCAAAGATGATCAGGAAACCGGCACTTCCCATCATGGAGATGCTGGATAGGTCGCCGAGGTTGGCCAGCAGCAGGGAGAGCACCGTGGTGATGATCAGCCCTTCGACGGGCTTATTCCAGACGCGGTCTTCGAGGAACTTCGGCAGTTCCCCTTCCTTGGCAATGGTATAGCTGAGACGCGCCGAACCGTACAGCGTGGCATTAATTGCCGAGAAGGTGGATAACACCGCAGCGATGGCTATCATGACGAAGCCGGCATGTCCCAGGAAGGGGCGTGCCGCGGCCGCCAGGGCATAGTCTTTGGCTTCCACGATCTTGTGCACCGGCAGCGAACCCACCGAGACCGCCGCGACCAGGATGTACAGCAGGATCACAAATCCGACCGCAGTGTAGAAGGCGCGCGGCAGGGTCTTCTTCGGGTCGCGTGCGTCCTGAGCGGTGTTGGCGATCAGTTCAAAGCCTTCGTAAGCCAGGAAAATAATCATGCCGCCGGCAACCAGGTGTAACGATGAGGCCCAGTGTGCCGGGGCCAGCCGGCCGGCATCGATGCCTGCAAAGCCAACGGCCACAAAGAAGAGAAGGATTGCCAGCTTGATGGCTACAATATAGGTTTCGGCCTTTCCCACCAGGTTGGCGCTGAACAGGTTCAGGACCGCCGGGATCAGGATGCCGGCACTGATCAGGAGGTGTTTCACCAGGACGCCTTTGCCGAAAAAGGTGGCCCCGTAACTGCCGAAGGCGTATGCATACAGGGCCAGCATCACGATGTAGCTGATCCAGAGCAGGCTGTTGATGCCGCCGGTAAACAGGTCGACCCCGAAGGCCTGATCCAGAAATTTTACCGTCCCTCCCTGGCTGGGAACATGTACCGACAGGCGGGCATAGGAGTAGGCCGTGAGCATGGCCACAATCCCCGCGATCAGGAAAGCCGCCGGAGTCCCGCCGCCCGCGAGCTGCACCGCGAGGCCCAGCACCGCAAAGATGCCGCCGCCCACCATGCCCCCGATCCCGATCGCTACGATGGCCCAGAGGCCCATTTTCCCTTCGTTTTGGTCAGCCATCATGTCTCCGATTCTTGCCGCAAGCAGGTTTATCTCGACATTTTTCTGATATTACCTCATCACCCTATGGAGCGTAAACTCAGTTTTTTTACCGATCTCCCCTCCAACTGTTCCACGGGTGCCCAAATCCACCATCTAATTTTCGCATCATGAGTTTCACCGGGTGATTTGGTGAAATTCCTGATCATCAGCAAGGTATCAGATGCAAGGCGCCAAGGAGCGACGACTGAGTCGTATAAACAATACGACGCAAGGAGAAGCGAGCGAAGACAACGCCGCAGATGATGCCTTGATGGTGGATCAGGGGGGTGGAATGCCGGTTGACACCATAGAATCCAATCTCTATACTTCTGTTTAAGGACAACGGTTCCGATTGACTTTTCTTTTTATTCCACCGGGACCGGGCGTTATTAGTGGGCTAAGGGTATGGCCAAAGAATTCTGGACAATCACCGAGGTTGTCGAGCGCCTCCAAGTCACCGAGCGTTTCCTCTCTGAATTGGAGGAGGAAGAAATCGTTTGTACTGTCTTTCGAGAAGACTCCTCGACCAGGCTGTTTGCCTCCGAGGACCTCGAAACGCTCAGGCTTGCCAAGATTCTTGTGGAGGAAATGGGCGTCAACCTGGCGGGCGTGGAGGTGATCCTCCGGATGAGGCAGAGTATGATCGAAATGAGAGAGCAGTTCGACGATATTTTCCAAGATCTGGCCCGGCAGCTTCAGGAAAAATTGGGATCCTTCAAAACCTGATATCCTTCCGCAGATCCCCTTCATAGAGCCTGTCCATCTTTTTCACGGCTTCAAGGATTTCTCCGTCATCCGTCTTGGGGACCTTGACAACCAGTTTGACCATCAGGTCTCCCTTCTTTTTCGTCTTGAGGTTCACGGCGCCTTTCCCTTTCAGCCTCAGCACTTGCCCGCTTTGGCTTTTCGGCGGCACCTTGAGATTGACGTCGCCGTCAATCGACGGGATGGTGATGGTTCCGCCTGTCATGGCTTCTCGAACGGTGACGGGTACCTCCATATGGAGATCATCGCCCTTCCTGTCCAAAAGGGGATGCGGCTTGATATGGGTCACAAGATAGAGATCCCCGGGCGGCGCACCATTCAGGCCGGGTTCCCCCTTGCCTGCGATACGGACTTTCGAACCTTCTTTCACTCCTCGGGGGATGGTGACGTTGATCGTGTCCGTGCCGAGGACCTGCCCGCTGCCGTTACACCGGGTGCAGGTTTTTCCAATGCTCCCGTGCCCTTTGCATTGAGGACAGGCCTTGGTGAACTGGATGGGTCCCTGGGCGACATTAATGCGTCCCGAACCGCCGCATGCAGGACAGGTGCTCATCTTGGAATTGGGATCCATCCCCAACCCTTTGCACTGGGGGCATGATTGCGGTCTCTGCATGGAAAGCGTTGTTTTAAATCCCCTCAGCGCTGAAATCAGATCGATAGTTATGTCGTGCTCCAGGTCCCTTCCTTTCAAGGTCGCGGTTGTTCCGCCCCCGCCTCCAGAGCCGAAGAGATCCCCGAAGACATCCTCGTAGCTGTGATACCTCCCGAATCCAGGCCCCGTACGGCCGGGAGCTTCTTGCTGGTATTTTTCCCACTGCCTGTATTCCCTGGCCTGGTCGGCATTAAAACCTGCGCGAAGGCCTTCTTCGCCGAATTCATCGTAGAGTGCTCTTTGATCCTTTTTGCTGAGACAATCATAGGCCCGGGATATCTCTTTGAATTTTTGCTCGGCTTCTTTATTGCCCGGGTTGATGTCGGGGTGCCACTTCCGCGCGAGTTTGCGGTAAGCCTTCTTGATTGTATCATTGGACGCATCCTTTGAAACGCCCAGGATCTCATAGAAATTTTTTGACATGGACTGTCAGTCACCCCTCTTCACGATGATCAATGCCGGTTAATTTATGTCGTCCATGCACCACGGAATCCCGACCATAACATATCCTGTCTCCCAGCATATAAAATTGCCGACTCCTTTCCAAGCGAAAAGCCTTACGAGAGCATCTTTTCAACAAGCAGCCTCTTACAGGTTGGTGCCTGAGGTCTTCATTTTTCCGCCGGGTTATGCGGGAGGATACCTTTTCGACCCCACTGCGGTCCGAAGTCCGGTCAACTGCATCAGGGAGTAAAAAGTACGACGAGACAATGTGTCGTTTCAGACGACATGCTTTTCAGCTTATGGGGGGTATCGGAGTTGAAGTGGATAGACTCTCCGGCCTTCAGACGGTGATCCTTGTTCCCGAGGCTGAGTTTCAGTTCCCCCTCCATGACAAAGATAAACTCCTCGCCTTCGTGTTTATAGGCGACGGGCTTATGGGTCTTTCTGGCCTCTATGGTAACCATGAAAGCCCGGAGGTGATGGCTTTCCACCCCGGGGCTCAGGGTCTGGTAGGAATAATCCCGGGTCCGCTTCATGAAGGCCTGCTCCCTTAAGCTGCGGATCAATGCCTTTTCTTCCCTCCGGAGAAACGTTTCCGGGTCGATCTTCAACGCCTTTGCGAATCTCAACAGAAAGGCAACCGGGGGCGTAACCGTCCCTTTTTCGACTTTTTCCATAAAATCGGGGGATTGTCCTGTTGCTTCGGATAATGCTTCGATTGTCCAGTTGTGGCTCTCGCGGAGCTCCCGCACCTTTGCCCCGAAGTCTTTTGCGGTGTCAAGATTGTCCCTGGCGGAATAAAGATCATCCGTGAGTTTCCGCATTGTAGCCTGCCTGACCCTGGTTATCAGCTGGGGGAGGAGGACTTTGGCGTCGGCTACGATTCCGATATCCGCGATCTGAAAGATGGGTGCGGACTTATCGCGGTTGACGGCCACAATGGTTTTGGCTTCCATGACCCCGGCCGCATACTGCACCGCGCCGGACGTTCCTATGGAAAAAAGGAGTTTGGGCCTAACGGATTTTCCGGTTTGTCCGATGAGCCTTTCTTCCTCGATCCAGTGTTCAAGCACGGGAGGGCGGGTCGCCCCCAGTTCAGCGCCCATGGCGGCCGCGAGTTCACGCACCAGGGCGAAGTTTTCGATACTGCCCATTCCCGCTCCACCTACCACAATGGTTTGGGCGTTCTCCAGGCGTTGGGCCTCGATGTTTCCGGGAGAACTTGAGAGCAGTTTGAGGCCTTTGCAGGTATCCGGAACATCCACACTGAACCGCTCGATCCGACCGGGGCGGCCGTTCACTCTGGTTGCCCTGGCCGCATACGGCTGCATGGTGAGGAACCCCGTGCGGGACGCGTCCAGGAAGGTGATTCGACCCATGAAATCACCGCTCCATGCCGGGCAGTCTGCTACTACTTTCCCTTTTTCGATAGAGACATCCGCGCATTCGGAGATGAGGCCGGAGTTGATGATCCGGGCGGACCTGGCAGCCGTTTCCCTGCCGAAATCGGTAAGGACAAAAATAACCAGCGTGGGGTTATGTTCGGCAACAAAAGGGGCGAGGGCGTTCGCACAGAGGTCCGGCCTTGGGACGGCAAGGAGTTCATTCTCAAGGATAAAAACACGGTCTGCACCGTGCCTGGTGCATTCGGCTCCGGCCTCATCAGCCGGAATCAGGCCGTGGCCTTCCTCCTCGTCCCCCACGGGTTGGGAGCCGGATGATCCCAGGAGGACCGCAACTGTCTCGCCTGCTATTGAGCCGGCCAGTTCCCTCGTCTTGGCCAGCACGTTCAGCGAGAGATCGAAGAACTTCCTGTTCCTGAGATCTATGTGGACCCACAGTTCTTTTTTTACGCCCGTTGACATAGCGGTCTTATTCAGTTACCTCAAGTCTTTCTCATAAAAGGCCCGACGAGAGCAGACGGCTCAATAACTCCTCAACCTGTTCTTCCTTCGACCCGCTCAAAAAGTCGCATGTTTTCGTTCTTTGTACTTTTGACAATGAAATAACAGCAGTGGCGGAACCCGGTTCTCCGACACGCTCCGGAGACAGGCCCAGGTCTTTGAGACTCCATTTTATGAGTTCTTTTTCTTCAAAAGCAGGCGCCATTTCCAGAAGCCCTATGTCTCTCGGCCTCACTGATCCGGGCTGGATAGTGAGAACAGCGGGGAAGGGCAGTTCGTAGGTCTCCCTGAAGTCGTCAATCCTGCGCTCGACACGGAGGCCGTTTTCGAGGGTTTCAACGGCGCAGACGCCTGTGACCAGCGGGAGGTCGAGGAGCACCGCGGTCTGAGGCCCCACGTGCCCCGTATCGCTGTCGGACGATCTTGTGCCGAACAGGATGAGATCGAAAGGAGATAGATGCTGGATGGCCGTTCCCAGCGCGGTAGATGTCGCAAGCGTATCAGATCCTGCTAGTGCAGGATCACACAGGAGTACACCTGCGTCGGCGCCCATGGCCATGGCCTCGTTGAGTACAAAGGCGGACGGCTTGGGTCCCATGGCAAGGACGGTAACGGTTCCACCCCGCTTTTGCTTCAACTGCAGCGCGACTTCCAGGGCCGGGCGGTCAAAAGGGTTTAGCCCATACGAATCTGCTGATCGTGCTTTGGCACCGGAAGCCGATAAGACGACAGGCTTGATGCATACAATTGTTTTGTTGGATTCCATTGCCTTATTCTTCACGCGCCCAAGATTCCCTTTGATATGACCATCCGATGAATCTCGGACGTTCCCTCGTAGATCCTGGTCACTCTTGCGTCCCGGTAATAACGCTCAACAGGATAGAGCCTGGAGTAGCCGTAGCCGCCGTGTACCTGGACAGCCATGTCGGTGACCTTTGTGGACGTTTCCGAGGCAAAAAGTTTGGCCATGGCGGATGCCTGGGAGAAGGGCCTGCCCTGATCTCTCAATGTGGCCGATCGGTAAACCATGAGCCGGGCGGCGTCTACCTGCGTCGCCATGTCCGCTATCATCATGGCGATGGCCTGGTGCTTGGCGATGGGCACGCCGAACTGTCGGCGCTGCCGCGAGTATTTGACGGCCTCTTCAAGCGCCGCCTGGGCGATCCCCACGGCCTGGGCCGCAATTCCGGTCCTCCCGATATCGAGGGCCGCCAGCCCTATTTTGAGCCCCATGCCTTCCTCGCCGATCAGGTTCTTCAAGGGTACGGCGCAGTCATAGAGCCTGATGGAAGTGACCGGATTGGCGCGCATACCGCAGAGGTCCTCAAGGTCTCCGACCACAAAGCCGGGCGTTCCCCGCTCCGCCACCACGACGCTGATCCCTTTTGTACCTGCTTCCGGGTCTGTCCGGGCAAATATCAGGCAGATATCGGCAACGCCGCCATTGGTTACGAATACCTTGTTGGCATTGATGGTATAATGGTCCCCCTGGCGGATGGCCGTGGCCTCGAGACCCGCAGCATCAGAGCCTGCATTGGGTTCGGTGAGGCAGAAGGCGCCGATTTTTTCGCCCCGGGCAAGGGGAGGGATCCATTTCTGTTTCTGTTCGTCGTTTCCAAAGCCCAGGATAGGGAAGACCGCCACGCTGTTGTGGACGGTGACACACAATCCCAGGCCTGCGCAGGCGCTGGACAGTTCTTCTATGACGATGACGTAGCTCATGGAATCCAGGCCCGCCCCGCCCAGTTCCCGGGGAACCTGGATGCCGAAGTACCCCAGTTTCCCCATTTTTTCCACCACCTGCCAGGGAAACGAGGCTTCCCGGTCAATTTCTCCGGCAATGGGACGGATTTCATCGTCACAGAATGAACGAACGGCCCGGCGAACGGCCCTATTCTTTTCGGTCAGGAATGTGTCCATGGTATGCGTCGCTGTTCGTTGAACTCCTGGCTATTGTCCCCTCTCCATTCTCCGAGCGCCTGGTCACGCGAATCTCAGCAGATTCTCCACCGGGTCCCTCTCGCTCCTGAAGAGACTCGCCGGGGCATCCGGATGCGGTGTCCCCACTGCGATGCCGATGACGACTTTCTTGTCCTTCGGAATAGCCAAAACGTCTTTGACTATATCCGGAAAGTGCATGGATGCAGCCAGGTAGATGGTCCCCAGGCCCTCCTGATAGGCCAGATAGCAGAATGTGGTCCCTATGGAGCCGACGTCCAGGCAGGCATAGGGTTCGTTCAGCCGGCCGTCGATGGTGAAGTAGACAACGGTCGGTGCGCCGAAAAACATGTACATGTTCAGATAGTGCTGCGCACGGGCCTCCCTGTCTCCCCGTTCAATTCCCATACTGGTAAGCAGGGCCCTGCCGAGCGACACATACCGCTTTTTGTGAACCTCGGGGAATTGCACCGGCATCACGATGTCAGGCCCGGGATTGCTCCCCTTCTTCCCCTCTGCTTCGAGCGCACGTGCCAGCTTTCCGCACTTGTCTCCGTCGGCTACCACGATCTCCCAAGGCTGGGTGTTCCCCCACGACGGCGCCCAACGTGCCGTCTCCACAATCTTCAGGATCTTTTCCCGCGGCACAGGATCCGGCAGAAACAATCGGATACTGCGCCGCCTTTCAATCGCCTCATTTAATTCCATGATCAATTCCTCTCCGATGGACTTCTAAATCCACCTGACATTTTCCTGCGCGAACGATTCCTGGATTGCCCGGCCGGATACGATCGGCCTCCGGTCCCTCAGGAGAAACATCTCGAGCGGCCCGGAGAACGATGACGCTGGATGAGATGACAGTCGCTGTTTTTGGGGCCGGAGTATAGGCGATCTGACCTCCCGGCTCAAGGAAAATCCGGCAGCATCCCCGATCTCCTATTTTCCGGCTCCCAATTTTGGAAAGAAATTAACCCCCGGCAGATTTTCAAAGTCGGAATCCTGTGTCCATACGGTACATTCATATGCAATTGCCGTGGCGAAAATAATGCTGTCTGCTTCACTTGCTTCACGCAAGACCACTTTAAACACTTCATAAATGGTTATGACGGGAACAATTTCTATCTCCCTCACGTATAGATTCTGTGTTAATTCCTTTTAGAAACCCTTTCAGCTCAGAGATATCCCGGTCAGGAATTAATTCGATTCTCCCTTCATATTCAATGATCTTCAATTTCTGTCCAGGGCGAAGACGCATCGCCTCCCTGATATTCTTGGGGATAAAGACCTGATATTTTGGGGAAACTGTTACTGTTTGCATGTCGACACCTCTATCGATAGCGTTTTGGTGTTATGCTATCTATCATTGTGGAAGGTCTTTTGCCAAGTTCGAGGGCCAACCTGACTCCGCCATTGCCTATTTTTTCGGGAATTGCCAAAAGACACCCCAATTCTTCAGGGCGCCGACCATCTCCTTCCCATACTCGCGCATGTGGGAGACATAATCCGGATCCAGGCGTCTCCTGAAAAAGTTGCCGGAAAAGGCCTTGGCCATATCAAGCAGGGGAACGATTCCTTCTTCGGTACCCGTTTTGAAACCGTGCCAGTTGCGGACATGCTCTTCCGACCGGAAGAGATTCATGGTGCTTCACGCATATGGGATGTCTTCGTCCCATTCTCGAAAAGGGACGCACGTATATGCGACCAGGCCCTCGGGTTCCGCATTCTGTATGACTCCGTCCTTCATTTCCACCCTGATCGGTGATCCACAGTCAAGGCAAGGCGCATCAATCCGGACCTTTTTTCCAGGGAAAAGCCAGCTGACCGCCAGCGATTCGAACCCTCACTGGGCGAACCATTTCTGCTGCCCATCAATTGTGATGCGGTATTGAGTGGGAAGGTTGTTGAACGGGGGAAACGAGGTGATGTAATCGGTAGTTGGGTACAGCCACCCGGGGAACCCGCGAAGTGAAAAAAGCTCATTCACCGCCTCTCGTCCCCCTTCAACAGAGACGCCCAACTCGGTTGCTATTTCGGTGTAGTGGGGCGCCTGACCGGTTTCTACAAACCTTTTCATGATGATATGAAATGTCTTGTCCTTCCTGCTCGGCTCACTCATGGTAATACCCTCCTTTCATCAATTCCGAATACTCTTTCGAAAAGTTTCTGGTAAAGGCTGAAAGCTTCTGGCTGAAGACTAAGTGCTTGGATTCGCAATTACACCAACATATTGGGACGTTGAAGGCAGAGAACCGGTATATTCCCTCCGCTACGTTCACTTCGCCATCCATGGCTCCGCTCACTGCGGATGTCGTCCCCTCCGCTGTCCTGCTCCAGGGCCGACATGCGCCGCTCCGGGAACATCCCGCTCCCCTGCCTTCCCGGAAGGCCGCATTTTCGGCAGGGTGAAAATACGTTAGCGCATTTGCGAATCGATGGACTAAGCCCGGTCAGCAGCAAGGCATTAGATGCAAGGCCCCGAGGAGCGACGAAAGAGGCGTATAGTACAATACGCCGCAAGGAGGAGCGACCGAAGGCAACGCTGCAGATGATTCCTTGCTGCTGACCAGGGTTTGACATATTCCGTTTTCCGTAATAAACTTGAGACATATCATCATGATTAAATCACGTACAGCGCCCAACATTCAAGCGCTTAATCGAATAAACCAAGCAGGAGCAAACTATGGCTGTCGGGTGGTCCCGCGACGGGTCTATACAGGATCAGATAGACGCCACTGTAGAATCCGGAGTGCAGCTGGCCAGGAGCCGCCTGCCTGAGGGTGACAGCTTGACGCATTGCGAGGAATGCGGGGATCCTATCCCTGAAGCCCGCCGCAAGGCAATCCCCGGAGTCCGCCTATGCGTCGATTGCCAGTCAGAACTGGAACAAGCACAAAAGAAGTCCTTCTCGCTCTTCAATCGAAGCGGCAGCAAGGATAGTCAGTTGAAATAACTGGTTTCCGATTCACAAAGAGCGGTCAGTGAGCAGCCCCAGGGTTGTCTCTTCCAATCTCTCCTGGAAGGTCTTTCCCTCCAATTCGGAATTCAAGCGGGCAAATCGGATCAGTCCCAGGCGTTCCCGCTCGATAAGCCAGGAGTACGCCTTTTCCCATTTGTCCAGCAGCCCTTGAGCGTTCTCTTTCCCGCCGGAAATCACCGCCTCGATAGAAAGCACGGTCTTCAAAAGAGAGGCAAGGACAATCTTCCTCGGGGCGGTATCCTCGCGGACCATCTCCCAGGCTTCCCGTTCCTGTTCGGTATCCTCGATCATGTACTCCACCAGGGCCGCCTGGCCGTCGCCCAGTCCTGTGGCGGCCAGCCACTTGACCACCTCATAGTCCTTGACAGCCACTGAGAGAAAATAGACGCACTGCTGCAGGAGCGGCAGCTCCAGTCCACAGGCATTACCGGCCTCCTGGAGGTTGCTCGAAAAGCGGAAAGTGTAAAACTCCGGACTTCCGTGATGAAGCGCGTGGCCTATCTCGTGGTGCAGGACCCCCCGGAGCACGGCAGGAGACACCTCTTTTACCTTCTCCTGACAGACATGGATTCTTGGGAAGCCTCTCCAGGCTTCATGCGTGGCCAGGAAATCCGTCTCGTCCCCGGTAACAACATTCAGTTCTTTCTTCTCCTGCTTATAAAAGCTCGTCAGTTCCTCAGAGCTTTTCCAGATAGTGATGCACAGCCGGGGAGGGGCGGGCAGTGCTCCTCTTCTTTCCAGGGCCTCAGCCGCCCATCTTCGTATGCTGGCCGCCAGGGCCGGGTTTGTTCCCTTCTTGGCGTCTATTTCCAGCCGGGAAACCATCTTTTCTCGCCTCAGCAGTGAACTATCTCGCCGCAAGCAGCGGGATTTTCCTCTATTGTCATTCCGGAAAGCCCGCAGGGCTTAACCGGAATCCAGCGTAACCGCTGGCCGGTTGGCCAGTTTGATCGAACAGGAAACTTCGGCCTCGTTACATGAAGTTTCATACAAGTGATTACCGCCATAATAGCTCTCGTCTTGGAGTTGAGAGCATCTCTCTCCAAAAACGGAGCGATGCTTCCTACACTTCATTCCGCCTCAGGATATCGCATCTGGACTGAAGTCGTCAAACTGGACTGACGAAAACAAGAAATGCTTGCAAATTTGCATTTGAAATGCATAATTACACAAAAGCAGGAGGCGAAATGGCCCGATACATAGAACGAACAATGGAAAGGACCTTGAAGAAAGCCTCTGCCGAGTTTCCGGCTGTTGTGCTGACCGGTCCGCGCCAATCAGGCAAGACCACGATTCTCAGGCATCTCTTTGGTGAGAAATCCAGGTATGTGTCCCTGGAGACCCCTGACACCCGTGCTGCCGCTCTGGAAGATCCGCGGGGTTTCCTCGAGATGTACTCCCCTCCCGTTATCTTCGATGAGGTCCAATACACGCCCGATCTTCTTCCCTATATAAAAGAACGGATCGATTCAGACCGCCATCGGTCCGGGCAGTACCTGCTGACCGGATCCCAAAACCTCCTGCTGATGGAGAAGGTCACCGAGTCCCTGGCCGGTCGTGCTGCCATGTTGCGCCTTCTCCCCCTCTCGCGGCGGGAGGATGAGGAAAGGCCGGCTTTCCCTCTCCCGTGGGAGCCAAAAAGGCCGGAAGGCGCACAAGGAAGATCATCCTATAAGGAGACCTGGAAGAACTTTCTGCGTGGGGGGTATCCCGAGTTGGCGGCAAGCCCCGATCGGGATATCGGTCTATGGCATGCAAGCTACATCCAGACCTACCTCGAACGGGATGTTCGGACGATAAGACAAGTGGGGGATCTCTCCCATTTTCAGAATTTCCTCAGAACCCTTGCGGCGCGGAGTGCCCAACTCCTCAACCTGACCGACGTGGCAAAGGACCTCGGCCTTGCGGTCAACACGGCGAAGGCCTGGCTTTCAGTGCTGGAGGCCACCTATCAGGTGATTGTGCTCCGGCCGTACTTTGCCAACATCGGCAAACGGCTGGTGAAAACTCCAAAGGTATATTTCATGGATGTTGGAACCCTTTGTTACCTCACGGGCCTGAAGGATCCCGAGCACGCCGCTTCCGGACCCATGGGCGGCGCCATTATGGAGACAGCGGTTCTCTCCGAGATTGTGAAGGCGCTCACGCACCGGGGTACAGAACCCCGAGTTTACTTCTGGCGCACTTCTGCCGGTACGGAGGTGGATATTGTCGTCGAGACCGAGGGGAAACTCGTCCCTCTCGAGGTGAAACTGTCCGCCACGCCCCGTCCTGAAATGGCTTCTTCGATCAAGGCCTTTCAAGCTGCCTTGGGGGATAAAACACTGCCCGGCTATGTGGTGCACCCCGGAGACGTTCGACTGCCTCTTGGATCGAAAGTCAGCGCTCTGCCGTTTTCAGATCTCTGATTTCCCATTTTTCAGCAAGGAAGGCATTTTCTCTCTCCTCGGCAATGAACCGCCGCGCCGCAAGCAGCGGGACATCCCCCTGTTGTCATTCCGGAAAGTTCGCAGGGCTTATCCGGAATCCAGATCTCCGCTCATCGATTGGAGTTGAAGGCAACGCAGCTTGAGCCCTGCGAAATCCCGTCTTGGCAGGCAGATGATGCCTGGTGGGTCAGGGTGGTCTTATAGTATTGCATTTTTCCGACCCAAGTTGTATAAGATTCAGGGGTCTTCGCTGAACAGTGCCTTACCTTTATTTCATCGGACAATCGACGGCAGGCGGATTCCCACCTTTCCCTTACTCCTGCTTGAGTTCCCCCCTTGTGCGAACTCACGCCTGCCGGTTCTTCTCCGAGGTCCTGATGGCGAAAGACCTGCCCAATGTAATTGAGCCGGCTCATTAAGCCTCCCCGATTCAGCGGAGGCCTGACCAGACCGATCTTGTTGTTCACAGGGTCTGAACCGACTGCCTCATAATAGATATGAACGGCTTTCCCGGCCTGTTCTCTCCGCGCTTCGGTCTGTTTCTTCTCTTCCAGTTTCCGGGTAAAGCTGGACAGGCTCCAGGACCTGATTCATTAAATCCGTATATGCCTGTCTCGTGCGAAAGCATGTTAAACGGTTAGCAGAACCGTAATAGACTATATTCGTGTTCACAAACATTTCCCAGGGTTGTATTTGAAAGGAACCATACAATCACTTGTTCCGCGCGACTGCGTCGCGCGGAATCGCGGCGCCGACTTCGGGGGATGGGGGACGCCCTTAACTTATAAACTTGACGCAGGGGCTAGCTTTTGCTATTGCTTCCGGCATGCCCAGACAATCACGCATTGACACAACAGGAGCGCTGCACCACATTATTGCGCGAGGTATCGAACGCCGTAAGATATTCGAAGATGACCAAGACCGCTATGACTTTGTTAAGAACCTTGGTTTGATCTTGGAACAAACGGAGACGTCGTGTTACGCTTGGTCATTGATTCCAAATCATTTTCATCTCTTGTTGAGAACCGGCCCGGTTCCAATTTCCACCGTGATGCGGCGATTGCTGACCGGTCATGCCGTCCGATATAACCGAAGACATCAAAGGTACGGTCACCTCTTCCAGAACCGTTATAAGTCAATACTGTGCCAGGAGGATTCCTATCTTCTTGAACTGGTAAGATATGTTCACTTGAATCCTTTAAGAGCAAGACTGGTCGCTGATTTGGATCAGCTGGACCAATACCCGTTTTCAGGACATGGGGTCATCATGGGCAAACACAAGCAACCCTGGCAGGACGGAGAAGAGGTCTTGCAGTATTTCGGGAAACGGGTCAGCTCGGCCAGACGCAATTACAAGGAATTTGTAGCCAAAGGAATGGATCAGGACCGGAGGGATGATCTTACAGGAGGTGGCTTGATCCGGAGTGCAGGGGGCTGGGCAGCGGTCAAGGAACTGCAAGAATCAAAAATTCATATGAAAAGCGACGAGCGCATCTTAGGCGATAGTGATTTTGTATCCGAAATCTTATCGAGAACCAAAGAATCCTTTGAGCGACGTTATGCGTTGAAGACGCGCGGGGTGGATATAAATTTTGTTGCAGAAAGAGT
This sequence comes from uncultured Desulfobacteraceae bacterium, assembly GCA_964581175.1. Taxonomy (GTDB): domain Bacteria; phylum Desulfobacterota; class DSM-4660; order Desulfatiglandales; family Desulfatiglandaceae; genus B46-G9. The sequence continues at coordinate 27,550 of CAZONI010000010.1, read as the reverse complement.
GGCAACGCTGCTGAATATTCCGGAGAATGACGTTTGGCGTGAGGGGAAATTTAGGAATCTCGTGCGTGCCCGCAGCTTGTTGTGTTTTTGGGCGGTACGCGAGCTTGGCTTAAGCATGGCTTCCATGGCGCATCGGCTGAATATCTCGACAGTGGCTGTGAGCAAGTCGGTGGCTCGGGGAGCTGATATCGCCAAAAAGGAAGGGCTTGGACTAACTTAAGTTAATAAGTTAAGGGCGTACTGTCCTGTCCTGGGGAGAAAAGATGATTGAAAAAACGGTTAAGAAATTTGATTTGAAAAGGGATTCATCGATTCAGGAAGATCTGGCCTACTGGCTGAGCAAGACACCTCGAGAGCGAATCGCCGCGATTGAATTGCTAAGAGGACAATACCATGGAAGTACAACAAGACTTCAGAGATCTGCTCGAGTTGTTCAACAAACACAAGGTTGATTATCTCATTGTGGGGGCTTATGCACTGGGGTTTCATGGTGCGCCGCGGTACACCGGTGACCTTGACCTTTTTGTGAAGCCTGACCCTATCAATGCAAAAAGAATCATGGAAGCCCTTAATGAGTTTGGATTTGGGTCAGTCGGCTTGAGAGCGGCGGATTTTTTGAAAGAAGGTAAAGTCGTCCAACTAGGAGTCCCTCCGGTCAGAATAGACATTATGACATCGATTACCGGGGTCCAATGGGAGCAGGCGAAATCGGGCGGAGTTGAAAGCTACTTTGGCGATTTGACGGTTCCTTATATCGGTCGTGATGACTTCATAGCCAACAAGAGAGCATTGGGGCGCAAAAAGGATATTGCCGATTTAGAAGCTGTCGGAGAAGAGTGAACTCTTCATGGTGCCTGCCGAATCCATCAGGACGGGTGAGAAGCCGAGGTGTGGGGCAAAGCGCGGCCCATCCATCCTGCTCGAGCCAGACACTCTCACCCATCTGGGGCTAAACCCCGAATCCGTGGGCGAGTTCCTCACCCGGCCCGTTATGCATGAATATGAACCAAAATAGACCGATGAAGGATTTCGAGACGACAAAAAACAAAGGCCACCAAATAAACCTATCAAAACTTATCAGCGTATCCCTATTCTTCGCCAACTGGCTATTCATGGTCTCGCTGAGCAAGAAGATTGTCGATTCCCCAGAAGGCGACTTGGACTTCTTGGTAAAGAACCTTGCGACGTTCCTACTGGGCCTCGTGCTAACAGGTTTCATGATCCACTTCTCATCTAAGAAAGTCATGGTTCTGCTTATACCAGTCATGGCCGCTCTGGCATTGGCGGTGAGTTTAGGTTGAGAAAGGGCGTCACGGACGGAGAAAACAGGCCGCGATATCTCGAAGACTTTCTCTGTAGGTCAACTGAGCGAAAGCCATGCATAGATACTGGTCCCGACAGGAGAAGCTTTGCACTTTGTAGTGTCCACGATATCGCTGGACGCACCGTCGGAAGGTATGCATGGGCAGGTGATCGATGATCTGGGAGAAAATGATTTTGCCTGTATACATCACGGTTCCTCCTTTAAAAGATACAGAAGGATAGCTGATTCGGGTTTTAGGATTCAAGTCGGTGACAGGCATAAACAAGGCTTTTATATTTTTATAACAATAAGTTACAACAATCTAGCATTCAAACAACCGGACAGCAGTGATACGAATGGGAATCTCATCGATTTACCGGGAATCGTCAGGATAATACCAGCAGATAATGGAACAAAGGTGGAAAATGAATAAAAATCATGTTTCGATAAACCGATTTGTCCACACCGGCTCCATTCTCATAGTAGCGGTTTTGGCTTCGGTATTGTTTCTCAACATTCAAAACGCGGACGGGGAAAAGAAAAAGGATAAGGTCAAGGAGTTTTTAAAATTCAGCTTCAATTTGAATGTCAAATGGACGATAGATGATGAAAAATACAAAAATACAGGTTCCATGAATCTTCGGGCTCAAGGCCCTTTAAAGCTGAACAGGGAAATGAGCAGCATGGACCAGGGGCTTCCGGCGGTGATGGTCAGCTATAAAAGCCAGGGCAATACGCTGGGGTTCTATTCTTATAAACAAACCATCGTCGACAAAAATCCTCCTGAAGACTGCCCGAATCAGATTGTTGAAAAATACGAGGCGTCCGGAAGCACACTTTTAAAAATTGCCCCCGGTCCCGGGAATCTGATTGCCAACCACTTTGCCAGCCTCTTCAAGGATACCGGCCTGGGAAACATGACTCCGCCGGATGTATCGGGTATGCTGATTGATCATTACGTTTTTGCCCTCCCCTTCAATGAAATAGAAATAAGCGGCAAAAAACTGAATCAAAGCACGTGCTCGTGGGAATCTTCGACCCGAAAAATGAAAATCGCCAACAGCATCATCGGCAAGATAGAGGAAAAGGGCAAAATGGAGGGGAAACATACATGGGCCGCCAAGCTTGAATCCGCTCAATCGTCACCGTATATCAGCGTAAAAGTGAATGAATTGCCTAAAACCATGAACAACACAAAGCCGTATTCACCTGAAAAAGCTCCCGATGGAAACGTGACATACACCCTGTCCTGGAAAATCGAAGAGTTTAAGCCCCAAGTGTTGATATACAGGCTCAAGGACAATGACTGGCACGATATTACCGATGCCAAGCCGAATGAAGATGAACAGGAAATTTTACCGGGCGAAAAACTCGCATTGTGGGCCATTGTCGTGATGCCGGGAGAAACCGGTGAGCCTCCAAAAGGAAAATGGGAGATTGAGGGTAAAGATCACATTCTCAAAGACTGGGAAGCCAATGAATCTGGGTCCCAAGAAATAGAGGCAACCCAATTTGATAATAAGGAAATTGAATTTTTCTGGTGGAAAGAGACAAAAAGCGCAAAAGTAAAATATGTGGTCAAAAGCAAAGGCCTGACCGGAAAAACGGAATTTAAACTGGTGATGCCGGAAGTCGCCGTAAAAGAGGACCCGGGGGATGAATGGGCCGTGGGAAAAAATATTTCCCAATGTGAGATTGTTCCCTATTCACCTACCGCAGAGGCCTCCATGAAGGTGACAAGTAGGGTTAAGGTGAGCACCAGAAAGAATAAAGCGTTCTGTCTTCAGTACGTGCAGTTGGTTAAGGACAACAACTGGAAACTTGAAGCAAACTATGTCAAGAGATCTTTTTTCTGGCATAAACAGATTCACGGTTACATGCTCGATAAAACATACCCTTATAACGGGGAGGAGTGCAGCGTGTCCGGAAGCGTGGAAAAAGAGATGAAAGACACTCCGAATGCCCCGGGCCACAGTAGTATCGCTTCAATCTACTGGGACCAGAAATTTCAGACATTTTTAATGTTCCGACCCGGTAAGCCCGATGAAAACAATGCCTGGGTTCCGTTGAGACGGGTGGATTGGGGTTGGATACTTAAGGCCGCAAACGTTTACAATCCGTTTGATCAGGATGGCGAGGATTGTCCCAAACGGTTTAATCTGAACAACCCGGCCAACCAATTACCCAAAACCAAAGATGGCAGTTATCGATCGAAAAAGGCCCAGGATTATCCCAAATGGACCGGTAAAGCGCCCGAAGAAAGAATGGACCTGACCGAACATGAAGTTGAAAACGTGGATGATAGTTATAAAAAAAGCAAACCGCCCCACTAAACCGTTTCATTCGCGTGTCATCAGCTTTCTTAATTAGAAGGAAAAAAGTGACAGTCAAATAATACTCTCAAAAGATAAGAGCCGCCTAATTTGGAAAGATTTGTAAAAGCTCTTAATGCCCTTCCAGGGCTCTCAGGAAAGTAAATTGCCAACAATAAAGGAAATCATAACCCTTCACTCAAGCAGACGGGAACAACTGGCGCGCTTGGGGACATCCTATAATCTCCTGGTCAATAAAAAAATAATGGGGGAAGAGGGACGCCATTAACTTATAAACTTGACGCACGGGTCAGCTTTTGCGGTGGATGGTTGGATGTTGGATGGTTGCATGGGGGTCGGGCCACGAGAAGTCCCTGACATTTAAAGGATAATCAATATCTTGGCGTGGCCCGACCCCAGACGCAACAGACGCAACAAACTCGTTAGACGGAGTTATGATGAAAATAATTATCGTTATCCTATCCGCACTTATGTGTTTAATCACAACGGGGTTATACGCTTTGGATGATCCTTTTGATTCCCCACCGGTCAATGTCATACGTAATTGCTCTGGGGAATATAGGTTCAAATATACCGAGAATATAACGACTCCGGAAGCGTTTATTGAATTTTTAAAAAAACACCAGGGAGGAAATAAATATTTCAATGTTCCCACAAAGGATAGGTTGATCCCAATGTATGTCGAACACGATCCAAGTTCTGTCGCAGACACAAAAGTAGATATGGATGAATCAAAAATAAAGGTAGACCTTGATAAACTGAAAAAAAGGGTCGAGATTTTAGAAATTCAAAATTCTTTGCGGATGAATAAAAAGATTTACAGGTTGTCTTTCGGATGGGGCATCTATTCCGGCCATCCCTATGCCTGGAGGATAACGATTCAGATGAGCGATAACGGCGATGCTTCTATCCGATATTGTGCGGGGAAATAAGTAGCAATGTTTCTAACCCATTCCACTTGACCTAAACAGCAGGCAAGTGGAATGGGGTCAGCCCGTTAATATGACAGATTGGCTGGCGATGGATAAGGGCCTGCCCAAGGCAACTCTTTGAAATTATAGTATAATAAGATGAAAATGGTGCTGTTTTTTGTCGTAGCCTGTCGGTTTTGCCATGAAAAAGAGGCATTTAAGAAAGAGGCAAGATAATGCCACGAGCGAATCGGCATTGCATACCAGGGGTTGTTTGGCACATTACCCATCGCTGCCATATGAAAGAATTCCTGCTGGAGTTCGCTAAAAGATAGCTTGGACCGACCCGAGGCCGGAGGCCGTTAACACATAAGAAATAGCTATGGAGGAAATAGATGCAGTCGGTGTCCATTTTTTGTCGCACACTGGAAGTCAATCTGAAAACAGGCCCGGATGTTCGTGATATTACCCCCGGATTAAACTGTTTAATCGAGGCTTCCCACATTGATAACGGCAGTCTATGTGCCTGCATGGTCGGCTCGACCGGCTCAATAACAACTGTCGAGTATGAACCCGGGGTAGTCGAAGATTTAAAAAGGGCCGTAAACCGGCTGGCCCCGCCGGAAATCGAATACGCACACGAAGAAGCATGGCATGATGGAAACGGCCACAGTCATGTGCAGGCTGCTCTGGTAGGGCCTTCCATTGCCCTTGCAGTCAGAGGCGGGCGTCTTAAATTGGGAACCTGGCAGCAGGTAGTGGCTGTCAATCACGACAATCGCCCTCGAACCAGAAATATTGAGGTGACTATCACCGGCGCTGTCGCCTGAATCAGATTCCTGCATAGGAATTCTGTGGGCAGATAATTCATCCAACCGTCTCAGCCAAGAAAAGGAAAACATATGGAGAAGAACACACTGGTAGAGATTATCAAGAAACGGTTAGAGCTGGAGGGGAATGAACTGGCGGCTGTTCTTGAGAATCCTAAGTACCAGCGGCTATTTGAAAATGCTGCAAAAGGGTCGCGTTACCGTCTTGTGGCAGAGGTCGTAGCTTCAAAGGGATGTCATTCAGGGCATGTGGTCGGACAGCGCATCGTTTTCGATTCCGCAGGCAACTTATTGACCAAGGAATCTCCCGATCGCGTGTGCGCCTTTTTGATGCCGAATCTGACGGTGCTCATAAACGCATTTTTTGAGAATCTGATGAACGGCAGGGACCCCAATGAGGTGATGTTCAACCGGACAGGCTGTTTCGATGTCGGGCCCATGTGCGGCGGCTGGGGACATGTACAGGTGGAGATGAAAGCGGAAGCAAGGTAGTTATGCTCAAGGAGCAAAAGGAACCGGCTGAACAACGCTTCTAGGGCGGAGCGCAAAACACCGCACCCGATGAAAAGCAGCGTGGGGAAGGGGGAGATATATGTCACAGCCTGATCATATCATCAGAACGACATGCAGGGGTTGCCACGGCGTCTGCCAGGTGCTGGTCCATATGGAGAACCAAAGGGTAGTCAAGGTTGCAGGCGACCCTGAAAGCCCAACGAGCCGGGGTTACATCTGCCCCAAGGGCGCGGCGGCCCCGGAGATACTCTACCATAAGGACCGGCTCACCCATCCCTTGAGAAGGGCTGGGGGGAGGGGCGAGAACAAATGGGAGAGGGTCTCCTGGGATCAGGCGATCACGGAGATGGCGGAGCGCTTCGACCGCGTGCGCCGGGAATCGGGGACCGAGTATCTCGCTGTGGCCCAGGGCACGGGGAGACCCTACACCGAGTTTACAAACCGCTTCGCGGCGGCCTTCGGCACGCCTAATTTCCTGTCGCCCGGCCACAATTGTTTCCTCCCGAGGGTGATCGCAAGCACCATAACCGCGGGCGTCCTTCCCATCGCCGACATTTACGGCTTCGGCGGGAAGATGCCTGCGTGCGTCATGAACTGGGGCTGCAACCACGCGGAGACCGGGGCGTCGGACGGTATGTGCGGGGCCATGTTCAAAAGAGCGTTCGTGCAGGCTGAAAAGAAGATCGTCGTGGATCCGAGGCGCATCGGCCTGGCCGAAAAGGCCGACCACTGGCTGCAGCTCAAGCCGGGCAGTGAATGCGCCCTTGCCCTTGCCATGATGAATGTGATTATCGGTGAAGGTCTCTACGACCGCGAATTCGTGGAAAAATATGGATTCGGCTTTGACCGCCTGGCCCGCCACGTCCAGCTTTTCACGCCCGAATGGGCAGGTCCCATCACGCTGGTTTCCCCCTCTTCTATCAGGGAGGCGGCGAGGACCTTTGCCACGACCAGGCCCGCCTGCATCCAATGGGGCAACGGGATCGATACGAGCACGAACGCCTTCCAGACAGCCAGGGCCATGCTGATCCTCATGGGAATAACAGGCAATATCGACGTACCGGGCGGGAACGTTTTCTGGGTTCCGCCCAGGGGGATCCGGTCCGGGTTGCACAAGCTCCGCGGCAAGGAAGAGGGGGGCTCCCTATCCGCGGAAAAAAAGGCCGCCGTCATCGACGGCAGGCGATTCCCTTTCACCCCCGACTGCCACGTGCCCACATTCTGGAAATCAATGATCACGGGCGAGCCCTACCGGACAAGGGCCATTTGGATTGTCGGCTCCAACCCCCTGTTGACGGCAACGGAGGGGCTCACGATCGAGCGGGCCCTGAAGGACTACATGGAATACACGGTCGTCTCGGACCTCTTTATGACGCCCACCGCCCAGCTTGCCGATCTCGTACTGCCGGCCGCGCACTGGCTTGAGCAGGATGACATCGCCTTCATGCACGAGGTCTGGTGCGCCATGACCCGAAAGAAACTCGCCCAGATAGGCGAGGCCAGGGACGACAAGGACGTGATCCTCGAGGTCGCCCATCGCCTCGGCCTCAACGACGCCTTCCTCTGGCCGGACCTGCATGCCTACCTCGACTGGGTCTGCGAGGGGACGGGGATGCGCTTCGAGGAGTTCAAGGAGAAGGATCTCGTCATGGGCGAGATGCGCTACAGAAAACATGAAGAGCAGGGATTCGGCACACCTTCGGGCAAGTTCGAGTTCTACTCGACTATCATGGAACACGAGGGCCGTCCTCCCCTGCCGGTCTATGTTGAGCCGCCTGTTTCTCCGACCGAGGACTATCCGCTCATCCTGATGACGGGCACCAAAGGACTCTACTATTTCCATTCGGAGCTGCACCAGATCGATTCCCTGCGCAAGCGGCGTCCCGATCCCGTCGTTCAGATCAATCCGGAAACGGCAGCCGGTTTGGGCATATCGGACGGAGACTGGGTATGGGTGGAATCGCCCCATGGGAGGGTCAAGCTCAAGGCAAAGCTTTTCGACGGCATCGCAGTAGATGTCGTGAACGCGGAGCATGGATGGTGGTACCCTGAGGCGAGCCCGCCCGAGTATCGCTGGAAGGAATCGTGCGCCAACCTGCTCTTCGGGGGCGACCTTTTCGATCCGGACACCGGGGCGGAGCCGCTGAAATGTTACGTATGCAGGGTCTTGCGCCCCACCAGCTCATCAGCCCACACTGCAGAGTAGGGAAGCGGGAGTTGACGTGGGTGGACAAATGCTTTTAGTGGCCCTCGGCTGCGGCCGCCTGCCGGGGATACTTGCTATTGCTGCGAGGCACTCCTTTGTGGTTTTTGGAACGATGGAGGGGAAGGCTCTTGCCGGTCTCACTGCCTGCGCTGCAGGGAGTACGGCGCCTGCCCTGCCGGTCTATTTTTATGAAACAGGGTGAATCATCCCGCGTCGTGTGGCTGCCGTCGGCAGCCTCGACAAGGTCTGGCTTGAGGTTCCCGAGGATGTTGCAGAAAAAGAGCTGCAGGATGCTTTTCTAAGCTATTTCGGCGTGGAATGGGCCCAAGTCCTGGACGCGGCCGAGAAATCCTTTGCCTACAACGCTTACAACAACGCCTACTTCGCCGTGCGCGGCTTGCGCCCTGTGGAAAATCTGACCTTAGCACAACTCCTGGAAAAGAAAGGGATCAGCCGGCCGCCCAATATTATCGTAAGCTAGTGTCCGGCCTTAGCATCTGGCAACGAGAGGAAACGGTTCAGGCGCGATGATTCTCATAGTACAATTTTAGAGTGAAGCAACAAGATATTTCAGGGAGTGAATTTCGTGGGAGTCAAGAGCCTTCGGGACCGGTTCCCGGATAAACCGCTGCTGGCGGTGGTGGTAGGGCATCCGGAATTTGTACGGGACGTTGCTTCTCTTTGCGGTCCATACACACCGGTGTTCAGCGCTCCTGAGCCCGCGGCTTCGGCTTTGGCTGCATTGTGGGGGTAGGCAAAGGGGAGGAGCGAACGGAGGTAACAAAAGGGCGTGGCGCTTGCCCACTTTCCTCACTCAACAGCGTCGGTCGCACATTGACAGCCCAGGTGCGGATCGCCTCCCAATTGCGGAAGTCCCTTTCAGGAATCCCTTTCGCTTTCAAGATCGAACGAAGCACGAAGGACATTTTCTTTGAGAGGCCCTTAAGTGCGTGTGAAAACGCGCTTCACAGTTCATTGCGCACAAAGCTGCCGCACTGTTGGGTGAAGTTGACAAGGGCGTCGAGCTTTTCCCTGGCCCTGCCCGAGTCGATGGAATCCTTTGCCCTTTCAATCCCTTGCGCAAAATCGCTGTCAAGTCCGGCCGCCACAAATGCTGCAGCGGAGTTGAGGAGGACCATGTGTCTTCTGGGTCCTTTCTCACCGTCCAGTATCTGCCGGACGATCCGCGCATTTTCCCGGGCGTTGCCTCCCCTGATAGCCTCGGGCGCGGCCCTTTGAAATCCGTGTTCCTCCGGGGTCATCTCAAATGTGCGTACTTCCCCTTCCTTCAGGTGCGAGACGGTCGTGGGCCCGCAGATGCTGATCTCATCATAGGTGCTGTCTCCGCACACCACAAACGCCTCCCTGGTTCTCAGCCTCCCGAGCACCTGTGCCATGGTGTCGGTGAGGTCCGGGGAATACACCCCCAGGACCTGGATGGTCGCCCCGGCAGGGTTGGTAAGGGGCGCCAGGAGGTTGAAGATCGTCCTGAGGCCGATCTCCCGTCTGGGGTTTGCCGCGTACTTCATGGCCCCGTCAAAGCGGGGCGAATAGAGAAACCCTATCCCTATCTCCCGGATGCATGTTTCAACGCTCGCATCATTGATATCCAGCTTGACGCCCAGGTTCTCCAGCACATCCGCGCTCCCGCACCGGCTTGAAACCGCCCTGTTTCCATGCTTGGCAACCTTCACCCCGGCCCCTGATGCCACGAAGGCGGTGGTGCTTGATACATGGAAGGTGTGAGTTCCGTCGCCTCCGGTACCGCAGGTATCCAGGATGGTCTCGTCATCCATGTTGATCTCATCTCGGTCGATATTGACAAGATGGTTGTTGACGTGCACCTTTTTGGCCCTGGCCCGCAGGGCCTTCGCGGCCCCCACGATCTCATCCACGGTCTCTCCCTTTATCCTGAGGGCCGTGACAAGAGATCCGATCTGGGCGGGCATTGCCTGTCCGGTCATGATTTCCTCCATAACCGCTTTCATCTCCTTCTCTGCGAGGTTTTCCTGTCTGACTGCTTTTGCGATTGCCTGTTTGATCATTTTGTGCTCCCTCCGTGTCTTAAAATGTCTTCAATGCGTTTCATGAATGCAAAAAGGCCGTGGGGTTTTTGAACCCCACGGCCTTCTACTCGGGTATACCAATAAAAAAACCGTGGGGCCTTCAAGAGATGACCCCACGGTTTGCGAACTATTTTACTCTAGTGCGATGGGCTCACCTCTCCTCGGAGCTGAGCCACCACCAGTTACCCAAAAAAACAAGAAGATTGTTTTGTCTGTCCTTGATCATGAATTTTTTATTATCGAGATCTTTCGGATATGTCAAGAAAAAATATTGGGGCAAATTTTTCCTTGACAAAAGGAATCATATTCTTTTAGATAGATTTCACATCGATTCTGTATGAAAGAAGAAAGATAAATATGAGTCTTAATCAACCCAGCCGGACCTACTATTACTTTTATTTTAGCAAAGGGGGTAGTCTGTCCGCGGGTTGATGTAAATTTTTTCGATTTCAAAGGCCGTGGGCAGACAAAGCCCACGGCTTTTTTTTTATTGTGCGCCCGGCAGGCCGCACCCGGGTGCGTGTTAAAGGGCCCTGCAAAGGGCCTTGCTGATAATCTGAAAGGAGGAGAAAATAATGCTCGGCAAACAGATTCGTATGGAACGGGTGATGGATCGAAACACCAGGAAGGTAGTGATGGTGCCCTTGATCCATGGGGTAGGGATGGGTCCCATCAAGGGGATCCGCGATATCAAGAACAGTGTGGATACCATGGCCCTGGCCGGGGCCAACGCGGTGATCCTCCATAAAGGGATAGTGGCCGCCGCCCACCGCAGGGCAGGAGAGGATATCGGCCTTATCATTCACCTGACCGCCACCGACAAGGACGAGAAGCAGGCCCTCGTCACAGACGTGGAAGAAGCCGTTGTCATGGGTGCCGATGCGGTTTCAGTGAGGATAGAGATCGGGGGCCAGGATGAAAGGGTCATGCTCAAGCTCCTGGGCGAGGTGTCCCGGGATGCCGTCAGATGGGGCATGCCTCTTTTTGCCCTGATGCGGCCGGATCAGGAGAAGGACAAGAAAGACGGGGTCAAGCATCTCATGCGGGCCGCCCGCATCGGCGCGGAACTAGGGGCCGACGTGGTCCGGGTCCCATACTCTGGTTCAGAGGAGAGCTTCAGGGAGGTGGTGGCAGTGTGCCCGGTCCCGCTGATTGCCATAGGCGGGGAAAAGAAGCCCAAGGAGAGGGAGGTGCTCGACATGGTCCAGGCGGTCATGCATGCAGGGGCGTACGGCGTCTCCATGGGCAGGAATGTTTTTCAATACAAGAAGCCGGGGAACATGGTCAACGCCATAAGCGATATCGTCCACAAGGATGTGCCGGTCTCAACGGCCATGAAGATCCTCGAGGAAAAGGCAATCGCCAGCCCCATTTTCAGCACCGATACTCCTATCTGGTAGGGAGGGAAGGAAAAGACACCATGACAATTTCCGGGCCCGGAAAAACAAGGCAGGATTCATATTCTCCTTATTTCGGCTTCTATTATTTTAGGGGCCCGCCCGGAGACCTTGTGCAGGGGTGTATTAAAAGGTCACGGGCGGATCCAGAGAGCCCGTGGCCTTTTTTTGTGTCCGTTTGTCCCGAGCGCATCTTCGGGACGTGTATTACGGGAGAGATAAGAGAAAGATGGAGGGACGGTTTTTCGGGAAAAAGGAGGAGCAGTAACATGATAGGGAAAGACATCAGGCTGGAAAGGATCATCAGCCGCGAGACAGGGAAGGCGGTTATCGTTCCCATGGACCACGGGGTCAGCGTTGGGCCCATCATGGGCATTACCAACATGAAAGAGGCCATGACCCAGGTGGCTAACGGCGGGGCCAATGCCGTCGTGGTGCACAAAGGGGTGGTGGCGCGGGGGCATAGAAAGAGCGGCCCGGACATGGGATTGATTGTGCACCTCTCCGGGAGCACGTCCCTCTCACCCGAGCCGAACGCAAAGACCCTGGTGTGCACGGTGGAGGAGGCCATAAAGCTCGGGGCGGACGGCGTATCGGTCCACGTGAACATCGGAAACGGACATGAAAAGGAGATGCTTGCCGACCTGGCTCGTACTGCGGAGACGGCAGGAGAATGGGGCATCCCGCTCCTCGCCATGATCTACCCAAGGGGTGAGAAGATCAGGGATGAATATGATCCTGAAGCCATCGGGCATGCCGCCAGGCTGGGCGCTGAACTTGGGGCCGATGTGGTCAAGGTATCCTACACCGGGGACCCGGAGTCATTTATGAAGGTGGTGGACGGCTGCCACATCCCGGTGATCATCGCAGGGGGACCCAAGATGGAATCCGACCGGGCGGTATTGGAGATGGTCAAGGGGGCAATGGAGGCAGGCGCAGCAGGGACTTCCATCGGGCGGAACGTCTTCCAGCACAGGGACCCGAGTAGCATGGTGGCCGCCCTCGCTATGATCGTCCATCAGGGGGCGAGCGTGGAAGAGGCCCTTGATGTAATTAACCGCAACTGTGGAGGGAATCATGAATCAGCAGGCATTTGGCGTGAGAGACTTATCGCCGCTTGAAAAGCTCAGGGATGATATCGACGGGATAGACGGCCGTATCCTGTCTCTCCTCTCTGAACGGCAGGAAGTAGCCTCTGAAATCGGGAGATGGAAAAGAAGTCTCGGCATCGAGATATTCGACCCTGCACGTGAGCAGGAGGTCCTCCGGCGGTTGATCTCCGGCAACCAGGGACCACTCAGCCCTGATTCCGTACGAAGCATTTTCAGCGAGATTATCTCGGCAGCGCGCAGCGTGCAGCAAACCGGACCCTTCGCATACCTGGGGCCCCAAGGGAGCTTTTCAAAGGTGGGCATCATCGGGGGCAAAGGCAGGATGGGTGCGTGGTTTGCCGGGCTGCTGGAAGAGCACGGTCTGGAGGTGGTGTGCGCGGGACAGAGCACGCGGCTCTCTTCCCGGGACATGGTCCGGCAATGCAGGACCATCGTTGTCTCTGTTCCTATCGCGGCAACTTTTCAGGTCATTCGGGATATCGGCCCCCTGGTCCCACGAGACGGGCTTCTCATGGACCTCACCTCCATCAAAAAGGCGCCCGTGGAGGCCATGCTCAGGTATTCCCGGTCCCAGGTGGTAGGGCTCCATCCCCTTTTCGGGCCTGCATCCGAGAGCACGGATATGGGGATAGTCGTGTGTCCCGGGAGAGGACAGGAAGGGCGGGCCTGGATCACCGGCATTTTTCGAAAGAGCGGAATCAGGGTTGTCTCTCTTGAGCCGGAAGCCCATGACCGGATGATGGGACTCATCCAGGGGGTAAACCATTTCAGCACCCTGGCTCTGGCCCTCTGCATAAAAGATTCCGGTTATGGCATGAACGAGCTCTTTCAGTGCTCCACCGGTACATTCAGGAAGCGTCTGGACCGCATCAGCGCCATGCTGGACCAGCCGCCCGGGCTTTTCGGCTCTCTTCTCATGGACAACCCTTTCACCGGCGATTTCATTGAAACCTACCTGGCATCATGCTCGCGGCTGAAGCGGATCTGCAGCCATGGAGACCAGAGGGCATTTGAAGAACTCCTGGAATCGCTCAACGGTTTTTTCGGCAAGGAGGAAAGAGAATCATGAAAGAAGTATGGGTCAACGCAGATCCATGGAAAAAAGAACTGGTCACTGCTGCCCTGGAGGGAGGGGCCGATGCGGTGGTTGTGCCGGTCGGAAAAGAGGAAAGCGTCAGGGAACTCGGGTTGATAAAGATCGTTTCCGAGAAGGGCGATTTCAGGTGGGGCAAAGAGGTGGTCCGGATGGAAATCCAATCTGCTGAAGATGAAGAAAAGATCGTCGAACTGAGCAAAGAGAAGAAAGTCGTGGTGAGAACCGGCGACTGGACCATCATTTCTCTGGAAAATCTCCTGGCGAGGACGGGCAATATCTTTGTGGAAGTCGAGAACCTCGACGAGGCCGGAACCGCTGTCGGAATCCTGGAAAAGGGGGTGGACGGCGTGGTCATCAGGAATCAAGATCCCGTGCAGGTGCTGGAGATCATAGTGAATATCAGGAACAACCGGGAAAAGCTCGACCTGATCGAACTGGAAATCTGTGCCGTCCGTTCCGCAGGGATGGGCGACCGGGTATGCGTGGATACCTGCACCATGATGAAGCAGGGGGAGGGGCTGCTGGTGGGGAACAGCAGCCGGGGTTTATTCCTGATCCACTCGGAGAGCATCGAAAATCCGTATGTGGCCCCCAGGCCCTTCCGGGTAAACGCGGGACCTGTTCATGCCTATGTCATGGCACCGGGAGAAAAGACGCGGTATCTGTCCGAGCTGCAGGCGGGTGATTCTGTGCTGGGCGTCAATTCTGAAGGGGAAACTGCGCCCCTTGTGGTGGGAAGGGTGAAGATCGAGCGGAGGCCCCTTCTCCTGATCCAGGCCACGGCTCCAACCGGGCCGGTGCACACTATCGTTCAAAATGCAGAAACTATCCGCCTGGTGGGGCAGAAAGGAGAACCGATTTCAGTGGTTCAGCTCAGACCTGGAGACAGGATACTGGGATATGTGGAAGAAGCCGGCCGGCATTTCGGCCATAAGATCAAGGAGACCATTACAGAAAATTAGCTCCCCTGCGGCAAATCGGCGGTTACGATTCCTGAACGTCGGACGCTTTTGTTACCTCGGCAAGAACCTTTTCAAGCCGCTCCGCCTCGCTGACAATGAAGTGCGCGTATTTTCCCCCCTCTGAAAGGGGATCAAGGGCTTCCGCCAGTTTCCGCGCGAACCCGCCCACGGCCGTCAGGGGATTTCGGATCTCGTGGGCAACGGCCTGGAGTGTATACTGTATGGCGCGGTCTTCCCGGGGAACGGAGGCAAGAGATGGAAGATGTTCTCCGGCAGAGGAAAAAGTGGTTGCCGAGATGCGTTCGGAGATCCGGCTCAGGGTCCTGTTCGCCATTTCCATGAGCAAAAGCAGGTCCTTTTCCCTTTTCGATTCCAGCTGGAACTGTGCGGCCACCTCATCCACCTGCGTGAATGCCTGCAGCAGGATCTCGTTTACGACCTCCTGTCCCAGGTCCAGTTCCTGCTCGGCCTGTTCGAAAATGACATGAAACCCTGAAGATCCCGCAATGAGAATCTGTGCCCAGCTTGCGGCGAGCTCACAGATTTTGCAGAGTCCGGATGAAGTTCTCTCCCGCGCGCCGGCAGACGGATTTCCCTGGCATTCGATGATGGGTGCAGGGAATCTCCAGTAAGCAAGGGCTGCACGCCCCATCTGCCTGTGGTCCACGTCGAAGTTTTTGCGCTCCCAAGCGAGCAGGTCCTGGAGAGGGTCCAGTTTCAGGGTCACCTCTTCATCTTTATCCTTGATGAACATTTCAAAGAAAAGGAGCATGCCGATTTCCATGAGGAGTCCTGCGACGAATGCCTCTTCGGGATGGACGTATTCCAGGGATGCCGCGAGCGACTTGCATATGAAGGCACGGTAGAGCGACGTCCTCCAGAATTTCTCATAATCCAGGGGGCCGACTTTGCCCATGGGAAAGGTATCCCGCAGGGAAATGGAGAGGGCCATGACCCTGAGACGATCAAAGCCCACCCTTATGACCGCCTGGGTGGGGGTGGAAATGGGTACGGAAGCGTGGTAGAAGACATTGTTTGCCAGTTTAAGGAGGCGCGACACCAGGGAAGGGTCCTTTTCAATAAGGTTGACGAGGTCCTGGGCCGATGAACTGTCATCAGATGCCAGTTCCACCAATTGGATTGCGACCGGAGAGAGAACAGGAAGACCTCTGCCTGATTCCAGCTGATCCAGGAGCTTGGCGGTGGTTGTTTCCATCGTGCTGATCTTCCTCTCTTCCCTGATATGGGGTACGTGAAATGTGCTTCTTAGACAATGCAAGATAGGTGCCAGCGACAGGTCCATCATCCGGGCCCTTTCAGCTCGGCCGCGCTTGCCCGCGGGCGCGAGTCATAGTAGAATGTGATTAGGAGATTGTACAGAATATGCGCAATGCCATTACCGTCATTATCCTGATAGCCCTTTTTGCGGACTTTTTCCTGCACACATTCGCCGATATCCTGAACCTGCGGGTACTTCGTGATGAACTCCCGGCCACCTTCAAAGGGATCTACGATGAAGACCGCTATGAAAAATCACAGGAGTACCTGCGGGCAAATACCCGGTTCGGGTGGATTTCATCCGGCTTCGATCTCTTTGTGCTCCTCCTCTTCTGGTTCGGGAAGGGATTTCCGCTCCTTGACCAGTGGGCGCGCTCCTTTCACCGGGGACCTGTCCTGACGGGGCTCCTGTTCATCGGCGCCCTTGCCGTACTCAAGGAGGTTGTTTCTCTGCCCTTCAGAATCTACGGGACATTTGTTATTGAGGAGAGATTCGGATTCAACAGGACCACCTGGCGGGTGTTCTTTCTGGATATGCTGAAAGGGATACTCCTGGCCATCGTGCTCGGGGTGCCTCTTGTTTCGGGTATTCTGGCCTTTTTCCAATACGCCGGAGCGTCAGCATGGATCTATTGCTGGGTCGTGGTGACGCTTTTTATGCTGGGAGTCACATTTATAGCTCCCACCTGGATTATGCCCCTTTTCAACAAGTTCACCCCGCTCGACCCGGGCGAACTCCGGTCCGCGATCCTCGACTATGCCCGGTCCATTGATTTCCCCCTGGAAAATATTTACGTCATGGATGGTTCGAAGCGCTCCGGCAAGTCCAATGCCTTTTTCACCGGATTCGGAAAACACCGGCGCATTGTCCTGTTTGACACCCTGGTGGAGCGGCATTCCGTTCAGGAGCTTGTGGGGGTCCTGGCACATGAAATGGGGCATTACAAGAAGAAGCACATCCTGAAGATGATCCTCCTGGGGGTCCTCCAGACCGGCCTCATGCTGTTCCTCTTTTCCCTGTTCATTTCGTACCAGGGTCTCTTTGATGCCTTCTATGTGAGCAGGGCCTCTGTCTATGGCGGGCTGGTTTTCTTCGCGATCCTGTATTCGCCGCTGGACCTGTTGGCGGGGATATTCATGAAAGGGTGGTCTCGAAGAAACGAAAGAGCGGCAGATCGTTTCGCCGTTGAAACCACGGGGGACCCCGGGTCATTCGCGACCGCCCTGAAAAAACTGTCTGTTCATAACCTGTCGAATCTTCTTCCCCACCCCTTTTACGTGTTCCTGAACTATTCGCATCCCCCGGTATTGGAGCGGGTAGACGCGCTCAATGCACCGCTGAAATAAGGAGATCTCCCATGACCTTGAAGACAAAATGCCTCATAGGACTCATAGCCCTGTGCATCGTGGATGTGCTTATCCCGATTCCCATTGTGGGGATGATCCTCATCTATGTCCTTTTCCAGAGACCTCCCTGGTTTGCGGACGCGGTGAGGGAGATTTACGCCTGACCGGGTTTCCTTACCAGCGATAGATGACCGTGTAGGTGACTTCAGCCTTTCCGCCTTCGGGGACCTCCACCAGGTATTCGATGGTATCAGCTGTTTTTCGGGAATGGGGCCGGCTCTCACTTACGATCTCTGATTCACCCCACGGATTCAGTCTTTCCAGGATATGGACCGATACCTTTTCCTGCTTGTGGTTCTTGACTTCAACGCGCCAGCTCTCCTTTCGGGAGCGTTTCCCCAGCACTTCCTGCGAGGTCTTAACCCGCTCGCCCACCACGTCGAAGGCCTGCCCTGCCGTAAGAGTGACGTCTTCATCCCTCGGGGTATGGTCTATCCTGTCCTCGCCGATGAGCTGTTTAGAATGATCTACATCAGATTTGTACAGCCGGCAGACACCGGCAGGCAAGGGAATACCCAGGCCCGATTTCCGATCATTCACGAAGCGAACCTGTATCTCCGCCTTTCCTTTCTCCCGGTTGTCATGATCCCGGGCATAGCTGCTCCTGCTGTCCAGGACAAATCGTTTTTTTACGGGAATCCGGTGGCAGGAAACGAATTGAATCTGCTTGGTCTGGTTGTTCTGGATGGTGAGCGGGCGCTTAATGTCGTACAGGTGATACTCGAACAGGGCGCGCTGCTGGACCTGTCGCTGCTTTGCGGCCGCTGCCTCTCTGCGCACGGCCTGCTCGAGCATGAGCCCGGGGGGAGAAGGGGCGCGATGGAGTGAACCCGCGACCAGCTTTGTGTGGGCATCCTTAAAGGTCATGCCGGCCTTGTTGTTCAGCGTGACCCAGCCGTCGAGGTCCGCATTTGCATCGTCCTTTGAAAGTGAGAGGACATAGTCGGCATGCCAGTTCAGCCCTCCGGTGATGTATGCAAGTTCGGTTTCATGTTTTCCGGCCGTTGCCGCGTCTATCAGCCACCGCAAGGTCGGTCTTGTTATCAAGCCGTTCGGCAGGGAAGGGAAGGTGATTTCCCGGAGACGTTCTTTTTGGAGCACGGTGATCCCGCCGATTGAATCCTGGATAATGACGCCACCGGCGGTCCCCATCAGCCGCCCCTTGTACACCGCACCGTCACTGGTTACCGCCCTGATCTGCCGGTCCAGGTATTTTTCGAGGAGTCTGTCTGAGCTCACAAGATCGTATTCAAAGTTCTGTTCGAGCACCCGGGTTCCGTCCGGATCAGTCAGCGAAGCGACGTGGACGCTGGTGGGATCGATCCGGGCGGACACGTCGGTGAGGCTGATTTCATTCAGGCCCCTTTTGAGCTGGATCACACGGTGTTCGTTCACCAGGGCCCTGTTGTCATTGTAGACGGTAACCTGGAGTCGGTCGTTGGCGGCGAAGGCCATGGAAGCAAAAAGCAGGATCACGATCAAGACGGGGACTGTCGGTTTGATCTTCTTCATACGTTCCTCCTCCTCGGAAGCCGCAATTTTTAAAGCGTTAATTCCGGAGACACGGCGGGGTGGTTCTTGCGTACAGACCAGATGATGCGCATGTTAGCATACTCCAGGTATGCGGGCAAATGTCTCACTCCCATTTTCTCCGGCCTTGGCGAAAGGAAGGTCAAGGCGCTTGTAAAGTCCTGGAAATTTTGTTTAAATAAATGAGCAAGAGGCGGATCAACTAAGGAATATGAGAAAGGATGAGCCGTGATGTACCAAAGATATCCGAAGGAAGTGGTGTTGACCGATGGGAAGGAGGTAGTGTTGAGACCTGTCGATCGGGCCGACCTGGAGAAACTGGTCTCTTTTTACCGGAAACTGTCCTCGGAAGACCGATGGTTTTTTAAAGAAGATCCCTGCAAACCAGAGGTGATTCAGCAATGGATCGAGAACCAGGAAAGAGGCAATGCCTTTTCCATCGTCGCTGTCTATGAGGAAGAGGTCGTGGCGCACGCCAGCCTCCTGTGGCGGTCCGGCGGAGGAAGAAAACATGTGGGAAAACTCAGGGTCATGGTGGGAGAGCCCTTCAGGAGCAAGAGGTTGGGAACCTGGATGGTGTTTGATCTTACCAAAAGGGCCATGGATCTGGGACTCCAGAAAATGCGGGCGGATTTCGTGGTGGGATTCGAGGACCTTGCCATCGAGGCCGTGCGGAAACTGCACTTCTCCAGGGAGTGTGTGATAAGGGATTATGTCCGCGATCAGAACGGAAAATATCACGACTGCCAGATAATGATAAGAGACCTTCATGAACAATGGGGCGATTTCTGATAACCCTGATGGAAATACAGAACCGGAACAGCAGCGAGCAGGCATTCTCCATTCAGGGGGAGCAGGTGCTCATTCGCTCGTTCTTGTCCCCCGATGAAATCTCCCGCCTTTCGTTCAACGAGAGTATGCCGAAGTACGCCCGGTACAGACCTCTCATACAAGACAAGAACATCCTGATAAAGGCCGCATCGGGTCCTGATGCCAATGTAACACTGGCAATCGCGCCGGACCGCAGGATTGTAGGCATGGGAATTCTGCAATACCCATCACCTGAAGAACGCTGGAACGAGGTGGGAGACCGGCTGGTGATGGAAGTATCGGCCGTGGAAGTGAGCCGTCCCTGGCGCTCGCTGGGCCTGTCGCGACATATTCTCACGCTGCTGGTGGATCATCTGTTGAAGGAGGAACGTATCTTCTATATGGTAGGATTTTCCTGGACATGGGATATTGACGGCAAGGGTATTACGGCCATGGAATATCGAAACATGCTCATAAAGATATTCGGCGGGGAAGGGTTCCGGATTTACCAGACCAACGAGCCGAATGTCATGCTGCGGCCTGAAAACCTCTTCATGGCCCGGATAGGCGACAGGATATCAGAGGAGGTTCGAAAACGATTCAAATGGGTCCGTTTTGGTTTGGACATCCACCTCGATGAGCTTTAGTTTCAGCTAAATCCTCCACCTCTGGTTGAGGACCCGGATAGGTTCTCCCGATCCAGGGTCTGGGAGGACGTGCAGCCCAGGGAGGAAGCCTCGGAACGGAAGAAATGGCTTCCTCCCTGAGCCCCCTCGATCAGAGACTCACCCGGCATCAAGTTACCACCCAGACCACCTGCTTTTTCGCCAGGTGGACGACTTTATTGCTGACCCTTCCCATAAAATATATGCCTGGTTCGGACAGGCCCCTTCTGCCCACCACAATCGTGCAGTAACCGCCTTCCTCCGCTTCACGGACTATGGAGCCTGCCCGGCTCATTGCGCCGGTGATCAACTTGGTTTTTATCCTACGCGGATTGAGCCCCCAGTTGGTCAAGTGGCTTTTCGCCAGTTCAAAAACAGGGGTAATTCTCTTTGCGGCGTTTTCAACGAAGTCTTCCTGCTCGCTTCTGACCACATGGGCCAGGGTCACATCACAATCGCAGCCCTCCAGGGTCTCGCACACATAGTCAACCGCGCGAACGGAGGAGTCTGAACCGTCCAGCGCTACGAGGACCTTGCGTGTGGCGGGGCATCTTCCCACAACAAAAATGGGGATGAAATCCAGCCGTTCCAGGAGCTTGGTCGTAACACTGCCGAGGACCAGCCCCCTCACCCTGCCGGTCCCTCTTCGGCCGATGATAACCGCTGAATATCCGCCCTTTCTTCCCTCTTCAAGGATGTCCCTGGCGATCCCTGTTCTTCTTTCCTGGGTCTTCACTTGAATGGCATTCTCGGGAAACCCGGAATCCAGCAATTGCCGGCGGGCTTCGTCCATGTACTTTCTCAGTTTCATTTCCCTGGTTGTCTGCCAGGCATGTATGTTTTTCATGCTCTGTTCATATTTCGGCTGTTTGTCTATATCCCAGTAAGATTCAGGGATTTTTGTCGACACCGAAAACAGGACCACCTGCTTTTTCCGGAAAGGTTCCAGCCAGCTGATGTACCTCACCGTCTCGAATGCGCGATCCGAACCGTCCAGGGGGACGAGAATCTTCGGCTTCATCTTGGTTGTCACCATTTGTGTTTCCTCACTAGACTTGAAGTTTCCGGCAAAATGCGCATAAATTCTACGTATGCTGCCGGTCTATGAAAATGCGTTTTCTATTCGCTGCTCTTCTTGCACATGTATGGAGCAAGGATCGTGCCGGGCGGAACAGCATGGATATATAGTGTAACTAAATGAAATAACAGCTAGTTATTCGCTGCCGGCCGTTCTTGTCCTGTACGGCAGATGAATGGAGATGTCAAGGGCTTTTACAGGTTGTAAAGGAAGAATGGCCGGGGATGACGATCTGGCTAAGGTCTTTCAGGATTTGTTGTCGCCGGCTGTTCATTGCGGCACCGTTTGCCATGATCATGTCCAGCTGCCGGGTATGAATGATGAGGTATCCCAGGATGCGGAGGCGTTCTTCCATGAATGGCTGCTCATATCCTTCCAGCCTGGCAAACGCGGCGTCCTCCCTGATCTCGGTCCTGAAACCGTATTGGTCCAGGATCTCTGCAATGAATCGCGCCCTGAAGATCCTCCTCCCCAGGTTTGCCGCACCGCCCTTGAACTGAAAGCTGACGTAATTCTCCATGGCCCGCTCTCCTACCAGGGATTCCACCGTGGAGAAATGGAAGCCGAACCGGGATTGCAGGCTGCAGAAATTTTTTGAAATCATAAAGTAATTGCGCGTGCCGTATGAAGTACCCGTGGATGCGTCCAGGGCCGGGTCGGCAGTGGCCTCAAAGAGAACGGACATGAAGCCCCGGGAATCCACCGGGGGCGGCCCTTCCCAGGGGACGGCGGTCATCCCCTGCCAGATGGAGAGCATGGGAACAGAGCAGATATTTTCCAGCCGGATCCAGCGATCGCTGACCTCCACCTTGAAGCCGTCGTCCAGGTTGATGATCCAGAACTGCATGGGGACATCGCAGTAGAGCTGTTTAGCGGATCGTTCCGGAAAATGATGGTTTTTTCCGAAGCGGAACATCTCAACAACGGCCTTTTCATGACAGTAACGGGTAATGTCATGAAAAGACTCGCAGTGCGCGGGATTGAATTCGAGGGCATCCGGATCCAGGAGGTGCAAGGGGACGATATGCTGTGCCGCGCCTTGCAGGGATTCATACACAGGGGTGCCCTTCATGATGTTCACCGGACCTTTCCTGGTTTCCGCCAGCCCATCGATTCGACCTTCATAGACTGCCAGGCCGTCTGCATCCACTGTCACTGTCTGTCCGGCCGTGAGGGCAGTTACGGCGTTGTTCACCGCGAAAAGTGCAGGCACCCCGAACTCCCTTGCCACGGTGGCGAGATGGCCGGTAATTCCTCCCTGCTCCGTGATGACTGCCGAGGCATGGTTCAGGAGCGGCGCCCAGGCGGGAAGGGGCTGGGCGGCCGCCAGGACGGCACCTTCAGGGAATTGGAACAGGTCCGCGTTCTTTCGCACGATATAGACCGGGCCTGCCGCCGCACCGGGACTGGCTGTGGCTCCTCCTTTCAGGAGTAAGCGGGCAGATCCCTCTTTTCCTTTTTCCCTTCCTGTCCCCGGGGTTTTCACCTGTCCCAACGGTCGGCACTGGAGCAGGACGATGGATCCGTTCCTATCTATGGACCACTCCATGTCCTGAGGGGTTCCGAAGTGTTCCTCGACGGAAAGAGCAATGCCGGCAAGATCCATGACCTGCTTATCGTTCAGGGAAGCGGCAGCGGCCTCGTCAGTGGTCGTTTCCATCCGGCAGATGCCTTCCTCGGGGTAACAAAGAAATTTGTGCGCTTTCGTGGCGATGTCTTTCCGCAGGATTTTCATAGGCCCGCCCCTCGAAACGATGAAAAGATCCGAGGGTGCGGTTCCGTCAACTACTGCCTTTGGAAGTCCCCAGACTGCGTTGATCAGGATGGAATCGTCCCTGATATCTCCCGGATTTCTGGAATACATAACGCCGCCCGCAACGGCATCCATCATGGTCATGCAAGCAACGCACATGACCACGTCTTCATCTCGTATCCCGCGGTTGAGCCGGTATGTCATGGCCTGGAGACTGTACTTGCCGGCAACGATTTCCTTGTAGGCCTCGAAAATATTTTCACCGGCTACGTTGAGTTCCGAGCGATATTGCCCCGCAAAAGAGAGACCTTCCGCATCCTCGCCCAGGGCGCTGCTCCGCATGGCCAGGCGGACGCCTTTGGTCTCTTCCAACTCGAGCAATTCATAATACCTCAGGATTTCCTCTTTCAGATCGGTGGGGAGGGATGCCCGGATAATGAGTTGCTGGATGGCTGTGCTGAGCTCGAAGAGCTCCTCCATACTCTCTGCACCTGCGGACTGGATGCGCCTTGGGATTTCGGACATCAGGTTGTTCTGTTCCATGAAACGCCGGTGGCCGGCGGCAGTGACGACAAACCCGTTTGGAATGGGCAGGTTGAGTTCTCTCCAGATTTCTCCAAGGTTTGCGGCCTTAGCTCCAACCTGGTTGGTCATGGCCTTCCCGCAATCTCTGAGAGAGACGACGAAAGGTCCCTGTTCCGGAGCTTCATTTGTTTCAATAAACCGGGTGATCTTTTCCTGAATATGCTTGAAGCGCTCGAACAGCGCGCCGTATTTGTGAGGGGTCAGTTCATTCAGGTGCTTGATCATCTGAAAAACGCTGGTGGAGATTGCGGTGATCCGTGCCCTGACGAAATTCATCTCAAAAGGTGAGAAGCCCCGTAAGGCCATTTCCAGTTCCGTCATGGCCTCCAGGGCTTTGTTGTTGGCGCTCAGGAGGAGTTTGAAGTTATGGTAGCGGGCCTTGAAAGCCCTGCGCAGGGATTCCATGTCCTCCGGGGAAGGGTTGGCCCCGGGGACGTCTTTTCCGAAGCATCCTCGTATCCATTCTGCAATCTTCATAGATCCATCAGACTCAGTTTCAGCTGAACTCTCCACCTGTGGTGGAGGACCCACCGCTCAGGGAGGAAGCTTTTTCTGAAGTGACTGGTGATAAGTCACTGAAAAGACCAGCCCGGAACCTCGGAACGAGAGAATAGGCTTCCTCCCTGAGCCCCCCGGCGGGGCTCCCTTATGCCTCGCGCTTTGCGGGCGGAGATTCAGTCTACAATTCTTTCTTTTTCCCCGCCTTCATGGCAAGGCCGAAGCCTTCGAAAAGAAAGAAGATGGCAAACCCCCACCAGAGGGTGTAGGCGACATAGAAGCACAGGGAGAGGGAGAGAATGCCCGCCTTGGAGGATGCTTTTTGAGGCGCAATGCCGAAGAAATTGTACCCCACCTCCACGCCTTTTTTCACGACTTCATCCAGGAAGGATGCCTGGTTGACCTTTTTTTCTCTCTTGAGGACCTCCTGGAATTCCGTTAACAGCGTCCACCAGGCATACAAGGCCTCTCTCCCGGAAATGCCGTACCTGTCGGAGATCTCCTTGTCTCTGTCATGGTACATGGCCTCGCTGTCTTTAAGGGCCGCCAGGGCGATTGTCCCAAGGTCTCCCTGGAAGTGTATCTTTCCTCCTGCCTCCGTTAATCGGCCCCCGGATGCGGCAAATACTTTTTTCGTCCAGTCCAGTTTGCGGATGCCGGCGGCGGGAATCACAAGATCCAGGTTCGTTCCGGAAAATTCACGGGCCTGCTGCTCGAGGGTGGGGATTTTGTAGCTGGACCCCTTGGCAATGGAATTATAGAGCCTGTCGGCAGCTTCAAAGGCATTTTGGCCTTGAAAGATGGGGCTGGACATCAGCGCTAGAATAGCAAGGAAGACCACGCCCATCAGTAACCCGATTATAAACTTCTTTTTATTTGGAATCAACATGGTTACGCCTCCTTGAATCGTCGTAGGTTCTTGAAAAATATGCTCAACACCCAGATGCCGAACAACCCTATTGCCAAGAAGAACACATAGATGCCGATCTTGTCCAGGGTGTTGGAAAACGGCTGGAACACGTCCGTGATGTGCATTTTTCCCAGTTTCCCGGGAAGGGTAAACAGGCGGTTCACGAATCCTGCCAGGATGGCCGTCGCGTAGAAGCCCCGGATATAAATGCCTTTGACCGCCTTGGTGACCAGGGCGCCTATCTGTATGCCCAGGAGAGAGCCCACAAGCAGGCCCATGGCCAGCGAGTAGAAGATGAACCCGTAGAAGGCATACTGGCCTATGGAGGCGTATCCTGCCGTAAAAATGATTTGAAAGATGTCCGTACCGACTGTTGTAAATGAAGACACGCCGAGGACATAGACGAACATGGGGAAGGTGAGAAATCCTCCGCCGACACCCATGATGGCAGCCACCAGTCCCACAAAGAAACCGCAGATTGCCACGAACCAGCCGGATATCTTCTTGCCGCCGGGGACCAGATCCCGGTCAAAGGAGATGGACGGAGGAATATGGATGGATTGCATCCTTGCAGGGAGACCTTTTTTGCCGCTTGCCGCCTCGGCGCCCCTCGGACTTTCGCCCGGACGCGCTCCCACGCCGGAATCGCTCTCCCGGTTGCGCAGGAAGTCAACCAGCGCGTAAATCCCGAGAAACCCGAGGAGGAGTACGTAGATGACGCTTATGAAAAGATCACTCAACACGGGACTGATCTCATAAACGGCCCGGTTGATCGTTCCCCCGCACGTGACGCCGAGAAATGAACCCACAACAAAGGCCACGGCAAGAGATACCGAGACATTGCCCAATTTCTTGTGGACGGTCGTCCCCATAATGGCCTTGGCAAATATGTGGAACAGATCCGTGCCCACCGAAAGGATGCCCTTGACACCCGCACTCATCAGGGCGGGTGTGATGATGAATCCGCCTCCGGCCCCGATGCACCCGGTGATGAGACCGGCGAGCAGGCCGACAAGCGTCGAAACCCAAAGAAGCTGCGGTGTGGAAAACGAAGGACCGTATGCCTTTTGGCCTCCCAGCATCCCGGGAAGCTGATCCGCGGCCACGGCTACTGCAAAAAGCACGCAAGGCAAAAACAGCAGTCCCAGAATCACCAGTCTTTTCTTGCTTGACAGGATCTTCATGGAGCATTCGTAGTCCCACTTTGCCTGAGCGGTTGCCCCGGCAATCAACATTTGATAAATCCTATTGCCCGACTTCATCGTATTTTCTCCTTTCCGCCATTTTCAGTTCATGAAGGTATTTGTTCTTGCATGCATCCTGGATCTTGAAGTGCAGTTCATCGATATCCATGGGTTTCATAAGGTAATCAAAGGCGCCCAGTTCCATGCCCGTTATGGCCGCATCCACACTGGCGTGGCCGGTGAGCATAATAACTTCAACCAGGGGATATCGTCGTTTTATTTCCTTCAAGGTCTGAATGCCGTCCATCCCGGGCATCTTTACGTCCAGGACCACTACGTCCGGCGGGCTTTCATCCAGGATCTTCAGCGCCTCTTCGCCGCTTCCGACTCCCCTGACGTCCACGCCGCGCTTTTTCATCCGTTTCATCAATGTGTCCAGAAAATCGATCTCGTCGTCTACGAAAAGGACCTTGAACGCATTCATAGCCATTACCTCCCGGCGCCGACGGCCTCCTGAATCTTCCTGATGAGGTCTTCGAGTTCGCACGGTTTTGTAAGATAATCAAAGGCGCCGAATTGAATGCCGTCCCTTGCGGCCTGTTCCGAGCCATGGCCGGTCAGCATGATGACCGGCATGTCCGGGACAATTTTCTTGAATATTTTCAAGACCTCGATGCCGTCCATATCTTCCATTTTGAGATCCAGAACAGCCACATCAAAGTCCTGCCCGCGAAGTGCTCGAATACCCTCGGTGCCGTTCAAGGCCCTCGTTACCTGGATGTTTCTCCTGGACATTCTTTTGGAAATAACCTCCACGAAACCTTTTTCATCATCCACGAGGAGCAGTCTTACAGGCGCGGTCAAGTGGTCCTGTTTCTCTTTCATGTTACGGCTCCGGAGGTAAGTTTGGCGCCGGGGACACGAGGGTCTTCGACCCGTCCCCTGTGGGCGGTTTCCTCCGGCCTGGCCGGGGATGTACTGCGGGCACCCTTTGCCGGGAGGGTTATGATGAAAGTCGTTCCCATTTCCATAGTGCTCATGACCTCGATCGTCCCGCCCATTTTCTTGATGATCCCGTAGCATATGGACAGGCCGAGGCCGGTTCCCTTGCCGACAGGTTTGG